>CBFHCJ010000646.1:0-4069 GCA_965654005.1 uncultured Streptomyces sp.
GCGGCGATCGAGTGGGCGCGGCGCGGGGAGTCCTGGTAGCAGAACTGGACGACGTGATAACCCTGTTCGGCGAGGGTCGCGCCCGCGGAGCCGCCGGCGAGGCCGGTGCCGACGACGATGATCGTGTGCTTGCGGCGGTTGGCCGGGTTGACCAGCTTGGCCTCGAAGCGGCGCTTGTCCCAGCGCTCGTTGATGGGGCCGGACGGGGCCTTGGTGTCGACGACCGGCTCGCCGGTCGCGTAGTGGGTGTATTCGGCGGAAGCATTCATGTCAGCTCACCACTCCGGTCATGACGCCCACCGGTACGGCGATGAAGCCGGCCGTGAGCAGCAGCGCGAGGACGTTGGCGATGGTCTTCAGGGCGCGGTCGCGGTTGCGGCTGCCGACGCCGAGGGTCTGGGCGGCGCTCCAGAAGCCGTGCCGGACGTGCAGGCCGAGGGCGAGCATCGCGACGATGTAGATGACGTTGCCGTACCAGGTGGAGAAGGTGTCCACGACGTTCTGGTACGGCTTGCCGGACTCGAAGCCGCCGGCGTGCACGTGGCCGGTGGTCAGGTCCAGGATGTGCCAGACGATGAACAGGCCGAGGATGATCCCGCCCCAGCGCATGGTGCGGGTGGCGTAGCTCGCCCGGGGCCTCTTGTGCACGTACTTGCTGGGGCGTGCCTTGATGTCGCGGCGGCTGAGCTGGTACGCGGAGGTGGCGTGGGCGATGACGGCGACGACCAGCACGATCCGGATGAGCCAGAGCGTCCACTCGTAGTGCATGAACGGTTCGCCGATGGTGCGCAGCCAGTGGGCGTAGTGATTGAACTCGCCCGCGCCGAAGTAGATCTTCAGATTGCCGATCATGTGGGCAACCAGGTACAGCAACATGATCAGGCCACTGACTGCCATCACTGTCTTCTTGCCGACGGTACTGCCCCACACGGTGCGAGCCATGGACGGCCGTCGGTCCGTCCGCGTTGCCAGAGCCATGTCACTGACGCTAGGGCCGAAGGTCCCCATCGGTCCAAGACATGGTATGCGTCGTTCCGATAGTCAGACCCTATGATGGTCAAGTGCAATTCCAGCAGCTCCAGTACTTCGTGGCGGTCGCCGAGACCCGGCACTTCACCCGGGCCGCCGATCTGGTCCATGTCGCCCAGCCGTCGCTGTCGCAGCAGATCAAGGCGTTGGAACGGGAGCTCGGGGCCGATCTTTTCCTGCGGGCGCGCGGCAACATCACGCTCACGGACGCGGGCGAGGCGCTGCTGCCGCTGGCCCGCCGCATCCTCGCCGACGCGGACACGGCGCGGCACGAGGTGCAGGAGCTGATGCAGTTGCGGCGTGGGCGGGTACGCCTCGGGGCGACGCCCAGTGTGTGCACGGGCCTGCTGCCGGACGTGCTGCGCGCCTTCCACGACCGCTACCCCGGCATCCAACTGCTGATCGAAGAGGGCGGCTCCCACGATCTGGTCCGTGAACTGGCACGCGGCGCTCTGGATCTCGCCCTGATCGTGCTCCCCCTTCCCACCCCGTCCCCCGCGCTGACCACGGTGGAGCTGCTGCGTGAGGACCTGGTGGTGGTGTCCTCACCCGACGCGCCCAGGCCCGGCGTCGAGCGCCGCACGGTCCGCGTCGCGGACCTGGAGGGCGAGCGCCTTGTGATGTTCCGCCACGGCTACGACCTGCGCGAACTGACCGTGGCCGCATGCCGTGCGGAGGGCTTCGAACCGGACTTCGCCGTCGAGGGCGGCGAGATGGACGCGGTCCTCGGCTTCGTACGGGCCGGACTGGGCGTGGCCGTCGTCCCGCGCATGGTGGCCACTCGCTCGGGACGCGGCCTGCGCGTCACCCCACTGGCCCCACCCGGACTGCACCGCACGATCGCGCTGGCCCACCGCAGCGACGTGGCTCCGCCACGGGCGGCGCGGGAACTGCAGCGGATGCTGCTCGAGCGGTGACACTCCGCTGGGCGGCCCCCGGGTGTGGGGGCGTTTTGACTGGTCGCGCCCACGCGGGGTGTGGGGTGGGGTCGCTGCCCAACGGCGGCATCGAAGGGCGGCCCGTCGCCCGGGCGGTGCCGCGGGCGCGTCTCGCCGGGTCGATCCGGGTTCCGGATCGGAAACTCGTTGGAAGCTGCTGGTGCGGGCCAGGGCCGATCCGACCTGGTTGACCCCGGGCTCGCCCCGTAGGTGGGCCATCCGGCCATCCTCCCCGAGCCCGCGACACGGTACCGGAACGCCTGGGTGGGGGCCCGGGGACGGCCGCGGTGTCAGCCGGTCGCGTCCACCAGCGCCAGTTCGTGCAGCCGCTCCGGTGGACCCGGGCGGGCGTAGTACCAGCCCTGGGCCGTGTCGCAGCCCAGTATCCGCAACTGCTCGGCCTGGGCACCGGTCTCCACGCCCTCGACCGTGACCGCGAGGTCCAGGCTGTGGGCGAGGGAGACGATCCCCTCGACGATCTTGAGGTCGACGGGGTCGGCCGGGTACTGCTGCATGCCCTGGGTGAAGGAACGGTCCAGTTTCAGGATCCGCACCGGCAGCCGGCGCAGGTTGGCGAGGTTCGAGTAGCCCGTGCCGAAGTCGTCGAGGGCGATGTCCACACCCATCTCGGCGAGTCGGCGCAGGGGATCGAGCAGGTCGTCGTCCGCACCGATGAGCGCCGACTCCGTGACCTCCAGGCACAGCGCGTCCGGTTCCAGACCGGCTCCCTCCAGGATGCCGACGGTGTCGGAGACCAACCCCGGATGGGTGAGCTGACACGGCGACAGGTTGACGTTGATGCGCAGCGGCCCCGTCTGCTGGTGCTTCTCCTGCCACGCTCGGGCCTGGCGTACCGCCTCCTCCAGGACCCAGCGGCCCAGCGGGACGATCAGCCCGGTGCGCTCGGCGAGCGGGATGAAGCGGTCGGGGCCGAGCACGCCGTGCTGCGGATGCAGCCAGCGCACCAGTGCCTCGGCGCCGCGCACGGTGCCGTCGCCGAGGTGGACCAGCGGCTGGTACTCGATGAAGAACTCGCCCCGGTTCAGGGCCGCGGGCAGCGCCGTGGTCAGCCTGTGCCGGGTGATGGCGCGCGCGTCTGCCTCGGGGTCGGCGAGCTCGAAGCGGTTGCCGCCCGCGGACTTGGCCCGGTACATGGTGATGTCGGCGCTGCGCAGCACCTCCGCCGGGCCGCGCTCCCCCACCGGTCCCTCGACGACACCGATGCTGCCGCGCACGGTCAGCTCGCGCCCGTCGATGCTGATCGGGGTGACCAGTGCGTGCATGATACGGCCCGCGAGCTCGTCGACCCCGCGCTCGGTGTCGGGCCCGGTGGTCAGCGCCACGAACTCGTCGCCGCCCAGCCGCGCGACCATCTCGCCGGGCGCGGTCGCACAGGACTGCAGCCGGTCGGCGACCTCGACGAGCAGCCGGTCGCCGGCCGCGTGCCCGAGGCTGTCGTTGATGGTCTTGAAGCCGTCGAGGTCGAGGTAGCACAGGCCGAACCGCTGGCCCTCGCCCGCCGCGAGGGCCTTCTCCAGGCGCTCGAAGAAGAGGGTTCGGTTGGGCAGTCCGGTGAGCGCGTCGTGCGTGGCCTCGTAGCGCAGCCGGAGGTTCAGCAGGCGCCGCTCGGTGGTGTCCTCCATGAGGGCCAGCTGGTACTGCGGGACCCCGTCCGCGTCCCGTAGCAGGGACACCGTGAGGTTGGTCCACAGGACCGTTCCGTCGGGGCGGTAGAAGGCCTTTTCCACGTGGTAGTGGTCACGCTCGCCGTTGACCAGTTCGTCGTACAGGCGCCAGACCTGCGGCGCGTCTTCGGGATGGGTCCACTCGGTGACGTTGCGGCCGCGCACCAGGTTCTCGGAGCCGCCGAACATACGCAACATCGCACCGTTGACCTGGAGAACGGTGCCGTCGAGGCCCGCGATGCCGATCCCTATGGCGGCGCCCTCGAAGACCGCGCGGAAGCGGGCCTCACTGGAGTGCAGGGCCTGCGCCACCGCGCCCTGGGCGGTGAGGGCGGCCTGCGCGATGGCCTCCTGCTCTGCCAGCGTGCGTTCCTTCAGGGCTGCGGCGAACCCGGCGGCCATCGCGTGCTGCAGCCG
>CBFHCJ010000647.1:0-4066 GCA_965654005.1 uncultured Streptomyces sp.
CGGTCCGGTGGCTCTGCGTACCAGCCCCCTGGCCCATCTGGGGGAGCGGATGCGCGCCGCCGCCGTCACCGGCGCCCGCGGCGTCACGCTGACCGAATGGCCGTTCATCACCATGGTGAACCTGCGCGTCGACCCCGCCTCCGAAGCGGCCGGCCGTATAGAGAAGACCCTGGGGGCGCCGCTCCCACGCCAGTGCGGCAACACCACCGCGTCCGGCCCCCACACGGTCGTCTGGCTCGGCCCCGACGAGTGGCTCGTGCTGTCCCGGACCGACGAGAGGTCCCTGGCCGCCGAGTTGCGGGAGGCACTCGGCGGCGCCCCGGGCTCGGTGGTGGATGTCTCGGCGAACCGCACCACGCTGGAGTTGAGCGGCCCGGCCGCCCGGCAGGTGCTGGAGAAGGGCTGCCCGCTGGACCTGCATCCTCGGGCCTTCAAACCCGGCCGGGCGGTGTCGACCACGGTCGGCCCTGTCGCCGTGCTGCTCTGGCAGGTCGACGGCGCGCCCACGTACCGGCTGTTCCCGCGGTCCTCGTTCGCCGACTATCTGGCGCGCTGGCTCATCGACGCGATGAGCGAGTACCGCGGCCCGGAGGTGCCCTGATGGCGTTGAGCGCCTTTGACCCGCACTGGGTCGGCGCCGGTGATCCCGCTGATCGGGACGTTCTCGGTGGCGCGACCGGAGGAGAACCCGGCGGCGGTGGAGCTGACCGCGGAGCAGAAGGCGCGGCTGGAGGCGAGCGGCGCCCTGAGCGAAGACGCGGGCAGGGGCGGCGGGTGCGTGGCGCGGGCGGGAGTGTCGGGTGCGTGGCGCGGGCCGGAGCGGCGGCGCGGGAGCGGCGGGTGTGTGACGCAGGCAGGAACCGCGGACGCGTGTCTACCCTGAGAGGTGACCCGGGCCGCGCGGACCCGGGTGCGCGAAGGGAGCGGGTCATGACGGCGTTTCCCCTTGGACTTCCCACCGCGCAATCCGTCCGGACCACCCCCGAAGGCTTCCTCTGGGAGCCCAGTGAGCGCTGGGTACGCGGCCGCAAGGGCGACGTCACCGTCGTCGACAGCCGGCACCCCGTCCTCGTATGGGAACCCGGGCTGCCCTTCCCGCTGTACGCGTTCCCGCGCGAGGAGGTCCGCGAGGACCTGCTCCTCCCGGCGAAGACCCCGCCGCCGCGTCCGCACGCCGGATCGGAGATCTTCTACGACCTCCAGGTCGTCGGCGAAGTGCTGGGGAACGCGGCGTGGACATACCGCGCCGAGGCGCTGACCGGCCTGATCGCCTTCGAGTGGTTCCCGAGCCGGGGCGGGGTGCTCGACCACTGGTACGAGGAGGAGGAAGAGATCTTCGTCCACCCCCGGGACCCGCACAAGCGGGTGGACGCCCTGCCGAGCAGCCGCCATGTACGGGTGGAGATCGACGGAACGGTCGTCGCTGACACGCGCCGCCCTGTGCTGCTGTTCGAGACGGGCCTCCCGGTGCGGTACTACATCCCGCGCGCAGACGTCCGCCTCGACCTGTTCGCGTCCACGGAGCACGGCACCCGCTGCCCGTACAAGGGCATGGCTGAGTACTGGTCGTACCGGCCGTCCCGGCCGTCCCGCGGCGACGCCGACGTCCCGGCGAACATCGTCTGGAGTTACCCGGCCCCGCTGCCCGCGGTAGCCGCCATCGAGGGACGTGTCGCCTTCTACAACGAGGCGGTCGACATCACGGTGGACGGCGAACGCCTGGAGCGGCCGGCGAGTCCGTTCAGCGAGATGCTGTCGGCGGGCCGGTCGGCCCGGCGCGGGGACTGAGGCGCCGGGCCGGACCCGTCGGTCAGGACAGGCAGCCGACGTGCGCCAGGGCCTGCTTGAGGAGGGCGCCCTGACCGCCCGGCATCTCGTTCTGGACCAGGGCCGAGGACGCTTCCTGCGGGCTGAACCACACGAGGTCGAGCGCGTCCTGACGAGGGCGGCAGTCGCCGGACACGGGGACGATATAGGCGAGGGACACCGCGTGCTGGCGCGGATCGTGGAACGGGGTGATCCCCAGTGTCGGGAAGTACTCCGCGACGGTGAAGGGCTGCAACGAGGGCGGGACGCGGGGCAGCGCCACCGGGCCGAGGTCCTTCTCCAGATGGCGCAGCAGGGCGTCCCTGACCCGTTCGTGGTGCAGGACCCGCCCCGATACGAGGGTGCGGCTCACGGTCCCGTCGGGGCCGATCCGCAGCAGCAGTCCGATGCTGATGACTTCGCCGCTCTCGTCGACGCGCACGGGCACGGCTTCCACGTACAGGATCGGCATACGGGCACGCGCCAGCTCGAGATCGTCGGGACTCAGCCAGCCGGGCGAGGTTTCGGTCGTGTCAGGCATTGCCCGATCGTACGGTCAACTGCTCGCGTCGCGCGCGTGTCGCAGCAGGTCAGACGTAAGTCACACGGACGCCCTCCCGGCGTTCAGGAAACGATGCGGTAGCGGTGTTCCGGACGCCCGGTGGCTCCGTAGCGCAGTTCCAGCCGGACCATGCCCTCCTTGACGAGATACGACAGGTACCGCTGGGCCGTGGCGCGGGACACCCCGGTCAGTTCGGCCGCCTCGGCCGCCGACACGGCACCGTGGGCGGCGCGGAGCGCCTGGTGCATCAGCGTGAGGGTGGGCGCGGAGTGCCCCTTGGCCGGGACCCGTGGGACGGCCGGCGGCCGGGTCGCGCTGAACAGGGCGTCCACGTCCGCCTGCTCGGTCGCCGAGGTACGCCCCAGCGCGTGCACCCGGTGCTGGAGCTCGCGGTAGGCGGTCAGCCGCTCGGCGAGGTCGGGGGAGCCGAAGGGCTTGACCAGATACCCGACGGCGCCGAGCTTCATGGCGGTACGGACCGACTCGATGTCCCGGTCCGCCGTGATCATCAACGCGTCGGGCCGCGCGCCGCCCTCGTCCCCGGTGAGCCGACGCAGCACGTCGAGCCCGCTGCCGTCCGGCAGGAAGATGTCGAGCAGCAGCAGATCGGGCTTCAGGGTGTGCACCGCCTCCAGGGCCCCGGCCACGCTCGCCGCCTCGCCGACCACCTGGAAGCCCTCGACGCGGCTCACATACTCGCTGTGGATGTGGCTCACCCGGAAGTCGTCGTCCACGACCAGGGTCCGGATCATCAGCGGTCACCTCCCACCGGCAACGCCGTCGTGAACAGTGCGCCCTGCGGCGCGGGTGCGGTGTCCGGCACCGGCAGTACGACGGTGAAGACCGCGCCGGGGCCTTCGCTCACCGTGATCGTTCCGCCGTGCCGCTGCACCAGCCGGTGCACCAGGGCGAGGCCCAGGCCGCGCCGGGCGGTGCCCCGCTCTGGCCGGGTCGACCAACCGTCCTCGAAGATCGACTCTGCGGCGCCCGGCGGGATCCCCGGACCGGTGTCAGCCACCCGCACGGTCATCCGGTCGGGCTCCTCGGCGAGCGTCAGCCGTACTTCGCGCCCGCCCGCAGGGGCCGTTCCGTCGCCCGCCGCGTCGACCGCGTTGTCCAGCAGGTTGCCGACGATGGTCAGCAGCCGTCGCAGGTGCGGTGGGTCCTGGCCGAGCTCGGAGTCGTCGCCGAGCACGACCCGCACCCCGCGTTCGGCGGCCACCGTCGTCTTCGCCACGACCAGCCCCACCATCAGCGAGTTGCCTATCCGCTTGCGCACCGACTCGGTCAGCGCCTGCCCGGCGCCGACCGACCCGACGGCGAACTCGTACGCGTCGTCGTACTCACCGATGTCCAGCAGACCGGCCAGGGTGTGCATCCGGTTGGTGAACTCGTGCTGCTGGGCCCGCAGCGCGTCGGTCAGCCCGCGCACGGAGTCCAGCTCGCGCAGCAGCCCGACCATCTCGGTGCGGTCCCGTACGGTGACCACCGCGCCCAGTTCGCGGCCTCGCAGGGTCACCGGCATGCGGTTGACGACGAGGCAGTGCTCGTCGGTCAGGACGCTGACGTCGGTGCCGGTCACGGTGCCGTCCAGCGCGCGGCGCAGCCGGCCGTCGGGCAGGACCTCCGCGAGCCGGCTGCCGAGCGCCGTGCCGAGGCCGAGCAGCCGCCGGGCCTCGTCGTTCACCACGGTGATCC
>CBFHCJ010000648.1:0-4064 GCA_965654005.1 uncultured Streptomyces sp.
CGTGGTCCGCGCGCCGGACGAGGTGGCGGGGGGCGAGCCGCTGCGGGCGCGGGTCGCCGAGGGTGAGTTCACGGTACGGGTCGACAACCAGGGATCTTAGGGTGGGCGCATGACCAGCAAGACGGACGAGGCACTCGGGTACGAGCAGGCGCGGGACGAGCTGATCGAGGTCGTACGGCGCCTGGAGGCCGGAGGTACGACGCTCGAGGAGTCCCTGGCGCTGTGGGAGCGCGGGGAGGAACTGGCCAAGGTGTGCCGGAGGTGGCTCGAGGGCGCCCGGAAACGGCTCGACGCCGCGCTGGCGGAGGAGAGGGAACAGGAGGAGGGCGCGGAGGGTTCCGGGTGACGCGCGGCCCGGCGGACCCTCTTGCTTCGTCGTCGGCTACTTCGTCGTCGGCTACTTCGTTTTCAGCGCCTGCTACTTCGTCTTCAGCGCCTGCGCCATCTTCGTCAGCTGCCCGAACGACGCCGTGCCGGTCACCACGGTCGTGGAGCCCTTGTCCTTGAGTACGAGCGCGTCATAACGGCCGCCCGTGTAGCGCTGCCACGTCCGGCCGCCGATGTCCTGCGTGACCTTGGTCTCCTGCGCGCCCTGGCTGGCCTCGTCGATGAACGTGGCCGCCATCTGAGTCGACTGCTCGATCGCCACGTACTCACCGCCGGGGTCCTGGAAGCCGAGGTGCCAGGCGTCGAAGTGGTCGCCCTGGAAGCGCACCGAGGTGGCCTTCCAGGTGTCGGACAGGCCTTCGGGCGCCGCCACCGGGTAGGTTGCCGAGCGGCGCGCGGTGAGCAGCTCGACGCGGTAGTCCACCCGCTGGAGGCCGGGAGCGTGGTCGTCATGCGGAATGAAAACGTAGATGACGCCCGCCATCAGGCCTACCAGGCCCAGGGAGAGGAGCATGTCCCGGACTGTCTTCTGCTTGCCTTTCGTACCTGCCACGCCCCTATCGTCGCAGGTGCAGGGCTCTGCTCATCCGTTGGGCCCCCTGCTCGTTTTGACTGCCTAACGATAGAGTCATGGGGTATCACCCTCATCCGGCCGTCGTCGTATCAGAAAGGTGCGCTCCGATGACCGAGAATCATCAATTGCCATCCGAACTCGAAGTTCCCTCCGAGGCGCCCGACCGCAACCTCGCGCTCGAACTCGTCCGGGTCACCGAGGCCGCCGCGATGGCAGCGGGCCGCTGGGTCGGCCGCGGGGACAAGAACGGCGCCGACGGCGCGGCGGTACGCGCCATGCGGACCCTTGTCTCCACCGTGTCGATGAACGGCGTCGTCGTCATCGGCGAAGGGGAGAAGGACGAAGCCCCGATGCTGTTCAACGGAGAACAGGTCGGCGACGGGTCCGGCCCGGAGTGCGACATCGCCGTGGACCCGATCGACGGCACCACCCTCACCGCCAAGGGCATGCCGAACGCGATCGCGGTGCTGGCCGCCGCCGACCGCGGCACAATGTTCGACCCGTCCGCCGTCTTCTACATGGACAAGCTGGTCACCGGCCCCGAGGCCGCCGACTTCGTCGACATCGACGCGCCGGCGTCGGTGAACATCCGCCGCGTCGCCAAGGCCAAGCGGTCCGCGCCCGAGGACGTCACCGTCGTCATCCTCGACCGGCCACGCCACGACGGCCTCATCAAGGAGGTCCGGGAGACCGGCGCGCGCATCAAGCTGATCTCGGACGGCGATGTCGCCGGCTCGATCCTCGCACTGCGCGAGGGCACCGGCATCGACCTGCTGCTCGGTATCGGCGGCACGCCCGAGGGCATCATCTCCGCCTGCGCGGTGAAGTGTCTGGGCGGCACCATCCAGGGCAAGCTGTGGCCCAAGGACGACGAGGAGCGGCAGCGGGCCATCGACGCGGGCCACGACCTCGACCGGGTGCTGACCACGGACGACCTGGTCTCCGGTGAGAACGTCTTCTTCGTCGCCACCGGCATCACCGACGGCGAGCTGCTGCGCGGGGTGCGCTACCGCTCCGAGACGGCCACCACCGACTCGATCGTCATGCGCTCCAAGTCCGGCACGGTCCGCCGGATCGACTCCGTGCACCGGCTGAGCAAGCTGCGCGCGTACAGCGCGATCGACTTCGACCGGGCAAAGTAAACCCGCTCGAAGCAGACCCGCTCGAAGCAGACCCGCTCGAAGCAGACCCGCTGCGGACCGTCTGTAGATCCACTACAGACGGGCCGCAGACGGGCCGCAGACCGGCTCCGGAAACGGGGTGCCCTCTGTGCGGAGGGGGCACCCCGTTTCCGTACGCCTCCGTCAGCCGGCCGCCGCTATCGTCCCCCGGCCGGCCTTCTTGCGTTCCATTTCACGACGGCGGCGCCGGGCCAGCACCACACGGCGCTCGGCGGCCGTGAGGCCGCCCCACACCCCGTACGGCTCGGGCTGGAGCAGCGCGTGTTCGCGGCATTCGACCATCACCGGGCAGCGCGCACAGACCCGCTTGGCCGCCTCCTCTCGGGACAGCCGGGCCGCGGTCGGCTCCTTTGAGGGAGCGAAGAACAGGCCGGCTTCGTCGCGCCGGCACACCGCCTCCGTGTGCCACGGGGCGTCCTGATCCCTGTCGCGCACTGGCACCCGCTGATGCGGAACGTCAGCGACCTGCAAGGACGAATGCGGCGGTTGCAGCACGGTCTACTCCTGACGACGGCTTCGCGAGCGAGAGACGATGCAGCAAGGCCTACCCGCTGTGCGCGCGCCTATGCACTGAGTTCCGAACCGCTGGCATTCGAGGGGGTGTTGATGCGGCCGAGAGGGGGCCGGTGCGCTTCGGGCGCGACCGGATTCACAAGCGTCAACGGTCCAGATGTTTGCGCAAATGCTTGTCCAGCTTGTCCGACACCCTGTCCGACACGCGGTCGAGGATGTCCCCGACGAACTTGCCCCTCTTGGGTTTCGCCTCGACGTTTCCGAGTACGGCCAGTCCGTCCACGTAGACGACGGGCGCGTCCCGTTCGGCCGAATCGAGCGGACTCACCTCGAAGTTGCCGAGTACTCCGCCACCGGTGCCGCGCAGTGAGACGTTCTCCGGGACACGGATCGTCACCTCACCGAAGACCGAGATCGCCTTGATCACGACCTGCCGGTACTCGAATATCGCCTCGCTCAGGTCGATCACGACGCTGCCGAAGACCGCGTACGCGTGCGTACGGCGGCCGGGGCGCCAGCGGCCCTTGCGCGCGGCGCTGCTGAAGACCGCCACCACGCTCTCGTCGGGCTCGGCGGGTATCGAGCCCTGGGCGGGGCGGCCCGGCGCCGGGGTGTATGCCGGGGCGGTGCGGCGCGGATGGGCCGCGGGCAGGTCGCGGACGAACCGGTCCAGCTCGCCCACCGTCTTGGCCTTCAGCACGCCCTCGACGCGTTCGGCGTGCTCGTCCGCGGTGAGGCGGCCCTCGGCCAGGGCGTCACGCAGGATGTCGGTGATCCGGTCGCGGTCGGCGTCGGAGCAGCGCAGCTCGGCCGGGGACACCGGCTGCGGGTCCGGCGGGGCGGGGCTCTTTTGAAGGTCCACGGCAGCAGCGTACCCAAACGCGATAGATCGCGACTACCCCTCGAACCGGCCTGTGGAAAACCCATAGCCATGGCTCGCAGGACCGTTCGCCCATCCAACTGAGCCCTACCTCACAGGCTCGCTGTCAGCGCCAGGTTCTACCCTGGTGGACGCTGCCAACGCACGGCAGCCGCTGTCGTTCGAGTGAGGAATGGGCGAGGATGCCTGAGTTCGCGTACACCGATCTGCTCCCCACGGGAGAGGACACCACCCCGTACCGACTGGTGACCTCCGAGGGTGTCTCCACCTTCGAGGCCGACGGGCGGACGTTCCTCAAGGTCGAGCCAGAGGCGCTGCGCAAGCTGGCCGAAGAGGCGATCCACGACATCCAGCACTACCTGCGGCCCGCGCACCTGGCCCAGTTGCGGCGCATCATCGACGACCCGGAGGCGAGCTCGAACGACAAGTTCGTGGCTCTGGACCTGCTGAAGAACGCGAACATCGCGGCGGCGGGCGTGCTCCCCATGTGCCAGGACACCGGCACGGCGATCGTGATGGGCAAGCGCGG
>CBFHCJ010000649.1:0-4030 GCA_965654005.1 uncultured Streptomyces sp.
AACACGGCCTCCGACACACCCATGGCGGCGTAGGGGTTGACTCAGGAAACTCACGTGGCCTCCCGCGATGAAGCCGCTCGTGCCGAGGTCACGGTCGGCTCGATGTTCGCCGAGATCGGGGACTTCGAGCAGTGGCAGGAGTTCGTGGACCTCATGATGGGGCTGTCGAAGTTCCGGCCCGCCTTCGACGGGGAAACCCGCAGAGGTACGGAGATCCTCCCCGTCCCACTCGCCGACGGACCTGCCGAACCCCGGCTGATATGCCTCTCCTCCCCCTACGTCCCCGGCGGCGCCCACACCTACGCACACTTCGCCTCCACCCTGCGGCAAGTACGGTCCGCCTCCTTCCTCCCCACGCCCGGTTACGGCGACGGGGAGACGGTCCCGGCCACGCTCGACGCGCTGATGGGAATTCAGGCCGACGCCGTCCGGCGGTGCGCCTCGGGCGCTCCCTTCGCACTGGTCGGTTACTCCGCCGGCGGCTGGCTGGCCCATCTCATGGCGGAGCACCTGGAACGTGCCGGGACGCCGCCCAGCGCGGTGGTGCTGATCGACACCTACCTGGACGGCGAGGAAGCGCTCCGGCGGATCATGCCCTCACTCGGCGCGGGCATCCTGGAGCGGCAGAAGAAGATCATGTCGTCGGATTCCGCCTGGCCGACGGCGATGGGCGCCTACTGCCGTCTGCTCGCCTCATGGACGCCGCGGCCCGTCTCGGCACCTGTCCTCGTCATCCGTCCGACGGAGCCCGTTCCGGGCGCCGACGGCATCGACTGGGAGGGCTCCTGGAGCGGGGAGCACAGCGTGATCCGTGTGCCCGGCAACCACTTCACCATGATGGAGGACCACGGCGCCGCCGTCGCGCGGGCGGTCCACGAGTGGCTTGCGGGCATCGCCTGACGGCACGACACACGGTGCGGGCGCCGGGCTCTGCCCGCCGCCCGCACCGCACGGCGGCTCTCACGGACCCGGCCTGGAGCCGACGCCGCCAACGATTCAACTGCACGGACTGAAACGGCAAGGAGACTTCATGTGCGGGATCACCGGTTGGGTCGGATTCCGGCGCGACGTACGCGAACAGCACGCCACCGCGCTGGGCATGACCACCACCATGGAGTGCCGCGGGCCTGACGCGGAGGGCGTGTGGACCGACACGCATGTCGCCCTGGGACACCGGCGCCTGGCGATCATCGACCTGGCCGGCAGTACGCAGCCGATGGTCGAGGAGACTCCGGAGGGATGCGTCGTCCTGGTGTACTCCGGGGAGATCTACAACTTCACCGAGCTGCGCGAGCAGTTGCGTCTGCGCGGGCACCGCTTCAGGACCTCCGGCGACACCGAGGTCGTGCTGCGCGGCTATCTCGAATGGGGAGAGGGCCTGCCGGACCGACTGAACGGCATGTACGCCTTCGCGATATGGGACGGCCGCAGCGAGCGGCTGTCGCTCGTCCGGGACCGCCTGGGCATCAAACCGCTGTACTACTACCCCACCGAGGACGGTCTGCTCTTCGGCTCCGAGCCCAAGGCCATCCTGGCCAATCCGCTGGCCCGGCGGGAGGTCGGGCTCGACGGCCTGCGCGAGATGTTCAGCCTCGTCCGCACCCCGGGCCAGGCAGTGTGGTCCGGCATGCACCAGGTTCTCCCGGGAAGCGTGGTCACCCTCGACAGGGCGGGACTGCGCACCCGCACCTACTGGGAGCTGACGGTGCAGGATCACCGTGACGGTCCCGAGGAGACCGTCGCCGGGGTACGCGAACTGCTCGACGACATCGTCGAGCGCCAACTCGTAGCCGACGTGCCGCGCTGTGTGCTGCTGTCCGGAGGACTGGACTCCAGCGCGCTCGCCGTGCTCGCCACGGAGCTTCTGCGCGGCAAGGAGGTCCCCCGCACGTTCTCGGTCGACTTCGCCGGCTCGGAGGGGTTCCGGCCGGACGAGCTGCGTGCCACTCCCGACGCTCCCTACGTGCGCGACGTCTCCGAGCACGCCGGGACCGAACACCGTGACATCGTGCTGGCCGCCAAGGACCTGGCGGACCCCGCGCTGCGCCGCGACGCGGTGCTCGCCCGGGACATGGCGGTAGCCATGGGAGACCTGGACAAGTCGCTGCTGCTGCTGTTCCGCGCCGTCCGAGAACACTCCACCGTCGCACTGTCCGGGGAGGCGGCGGACGAGGTGTTCGGCGGGTACAGCTGGTTCCACGCTCCGGCACTGCGTGACGTGGACAACTTCCCCTGGGAACAGGCGGTCCGCAGGTACGGCGGTTATGAGTGCTCCGGACTGCTCGATCCCGCGCTGTTGGATCTTCTGGACGTGCCCGGCTACACCGAGAGCCGCTACCGGGAGGCGCTTGCGCAGGTGCCTTACGGCGATGAGACGGATCCCCTGGAGCGGCGTATGCGCGAGATCTGCCATCTGCACCTGACGCGCCTGCTCACCTACATGCTGGAGCGCAAGGACCGGATCAGCATGGCCACGGGCCTGGAGGTCCGCGTGCCGTTCTGCGACCACCGCCTGGTGACGTATGTCTTCAACACACCGTGGTCGGTCAAGACCTTCGACGGCAGGGAGAAGAGCCTGCTGCGGCACGCCACCGCGGACCTTCTCCCGCGTTCCGTCGTCGAACGGGTCAAGAGCCCTTACCCGTCCACGCAGGAGCCCGCCTACACGGCAGCGCTGCAGAACCAGTTGAAGGACCTGCTGTCCAGCGGTAGTCCCGCGCTGGACCTGTTGGATCGCGCGGCCCTCACCGAACGGGCCTCGATGGATCCCGCGCACATGGCCGCATGGCAGCGCCACCAGATGGACAAGGCCCTCGATCTCGCCGTATGGCTGGAACTCCAGCAGCCGGTACTCAAGTTGGCCTGACGATTGTGCCGCGCGGAAGGGACCGTGCCCCTGCCGGCGCCCGGACGGCCGAACCGCTGATGGGGTGGCGTGCCGGCCCCGCGGTGCGTGAGTACCGGATCCATCAGGCCGGGCACGGTGCCTTCCGCAGGCTACGCGGCGGTAGGGCCGACGCACTCGGGGAGAGCTTGTTCTTGCTGACGCCGACCTGACCCGGACCGGCACGGATGCGCGGAACCTCTCATCAAGGCACCTATCGAACGTGTGACGTCCCAAGAAAGGACCGCATGACGTGACAGGAAAACGAATCGGGATCATAGCGACCGGTTCCTATCTACCCAAGGAAGAGGTCGGCAACGAGGAGGTCGCCGCCCGCGTCGGCGTCACCGCGGAGTGGATCGAACGCAAGACGCAGATCGTGTCGCGCCGCTACGCGGGACCGGACGAGGCCACGTCCGACCTCGCGGTCCACGCGGCGAACCGGGCGCTGGAGCAGGCGGGCCTGACCGCGGACCGCATCGACTACCTGATCGTGTCGACGTCGACCGGGGACTATCCCCAGCCGCCCACCTCCTACCTTGTGCAGGACGCACTCGGCGCCTTCCAGGCGGTGTGCTTCGACGTCAACGTCGTGTGCAGCGGCTTCGTCTACGCCATGGAGGTGGCCCGCAGTCTGGCCATGGACCGCCCTGGCTGCCACGTGCTCGTCATCGGTGCCGATCTCTACTCGCGCATCTTGGACTTCGACGACCGGCGCACGGCCGTGCTGTTCGCCGACGGCGCCGGAGCCGCTGTGCTGGGACCCGTCGACGAGCCGTACGGGATCCTGGGCACCGACCTCGTCAGCCGCGGGGAGGCGCACTCACTGATCCGGGTGGAGGCGGGCGGCAGCCGGAACCCGACCTCAGCGACCACGCTCGCCCAGGGCGGCCACTATTTCCGGATGAACGGCCGCGGGGTACGCGACTTCGTCACCGAACACGTGCCGCCGGCCCTGACCGCGCTGGCCGACCGGGTCGGTATCGACGTGGACCGGATCGACCACTTCGTGCCGCACCAGGCCAACGGCGTGATGCTCGGCGAGGTCGTCGAACTGGCCGGGCTGACCCGCGCGGTCACCCATCGAACCCTGCAGAAGTACGGCAACGTCGGCAGTGCCTCGGTACCGGTCGCGCTCGACGAGGC
>CBFHCJ010000650.1:0-4030 GCA_965654005.1 uncultured Streptomyces sp.
CACATGGCTCAGCGGCAGCAGCAGCGCGAAGACCAGGGCGAGCGCACAGGCGACCAGCATCGCCCCCACACCGCCCCAGCCCTTCACGCTCGCCCGCAGACGCCGTGCGATCATCGCCGCTCCCCCTCTCACCGGTACTCCGACAGCCTGCGCCCGATGCCCGCCACCGCGCCGGCGCCGCCGAGCATCGCGAGGACGGCCGCGCCCACCGGCAGCCCGGTCATGGCGTCCCGGCCGTCGCCCGCGGCCTGCTCGAACTCGCTCTCCTCATGGGCGAGCGCCTTCGCCAGATTCGTGTCCACTCCGTCGAAGCACTCGCCGGTCGGCTGGTCCGCCTTGGAACCGATGATCCGCTTCAGCGCCTCTTGGTAGTTGCCGTCGTCGTCGGCCTTCCGCGCCTCTTTGTGGCGCTGCTGCCACACCTTCATGTTGCCCGTGGCGGCCGTCACGGGCTGCTCGCCCGCCCGGTCGTCGGCGAGGGACTCGGCCTTGGCGAGGCCTGCGGAGAGTGTCTTCATGTCCTGCTGGAACGCGTAGTCGTACGCGTCCTCGATCGTCCCGTCGGGCAGCTTCTTGGTCTCGGCGCCGCGGCTGACCAGCGTCAGGTTCTCGTTGCCGCGTGCGTTCAGGGAGGCTATGCGCGCGTCGTCCAGCACGTTCAGCGAGCGGACGCCGTGGTCGTACGAGGAGTCGAGTCCCGCACGGGCGACGCTGTGGCCGATGACCAGCCACAACAGGACGATCGCGGAGGCGGCCGTGGCGGCGACCAGGCCGTGGTTCAGCACCCGGTTCGTACGCAGGTAGTGGCGCCGCTGGGCCCAGCCGAGGGCGGCGAGCGCGAGGACGCCGAGGACGATGGCGAACCAGGGGTACGGGGTGGCGTCCGCGTAGTCGGAGCTCAGCCGCTGGTTCTCCTTGGTGTACAGGTCCTGGGCGGCCGGCAGCATCTCGCGCTGCATCGTGTCGTTCGCCGCCCGCAGGTAGGCGCCGCCCACCGGGAAGCCCTGGCGGTTGTTGGCCCGGGCCCGCTCGATGAGGCCCTTGTACTCCGGGAGCAGCTTGTTGAGCTTGGCGATGGTGTCCGCGGAGGGGGAGCCGGGATCCGTGCTGGCGGCCGCCGTGACGAGCTTCGCGGCGGCGGTCTGGATGTCCTTCTCGTACCGCTGGACGGTCGCGGTGGGCTCCTGGCCGCTCGACAGGAAGCCGCTGGAGGCCGCGGTGTTGGCGTCGGCGAGGGAGCGGTAGATGTCGGCGGCGCCCGCGCTGAGCGGCTGGCTGCTGTGCAGTACGTCGTCGGCGGCGTTCGAGCGGTCGGTCATCTGCCAGGACGTGACGGCGCCGAACGCGATGACGAGGACGGCGAGGACGGCACCGATGATGCGCAGTCGGCCGGGCTCGGTGGTCGCGGCGGCGCGCAGCCGGTCGACGCCCTCGGTGAAGACCGTGCGGCGGGGTGGGGCGGGGGGTGCCGTGCGCTGCGGCGGTACGGCGGGCATGATGGGCGTCGCCGGTGGTGCGCCGCCTTGCTGCGGATGTGTCACTTGACCTCCCCCAGGGTCATCCGACGGTCACCTCCGCCCGCTCGGGCGCGGGCACAGATGCACGGCGGCAAGTATCGCCGCCGAGACCGACATCCGCACAGGCCTTCACGCGATCTTGATCGGATCGCATTGTCGGCTCCGCCGGTTGCACAAGTCTTCGCCCATGAATACGCGACGTGCTCGTGTTCGGTTCCCCGGGGGTGGGGGCGGGCCGGGGGGAGGCTGTGCAACCCGGCGCTGACGGGGCGTCTCCCCCAAGCTCTTCGACCTGACTCACGCGCTCTCGTAATGGGCTCGCACGCGGGCGTGGACCTCCCGGGCAGCTCGTACTCGCCCACCGTCCGGCCGGTGATGTCGGCGACGGCGGCGAGGATGCGCTCGGGGGTGACGCCGAGGCCGCCGAGCGGATACTCGGGGTTCGGCGCTCATCGCTCGTGCTCCTTGTCGCACTGGTGCCAGGCTACGCCCGTGCTGGGTGCCCCGGTGGGAGCATGCGCGGCCCGGTTGGGCCGTTGGCCTGTCAAGCGTTCCCGTTCACTCGAACAAGTGTGCTGAACCGTTCCGCTTCCGTGTACGCCAAGAGGCGGCGCCGGGAACCCGGGCGCCGCCTCCTCGTGCGACCTGCTATCGCGCCGACGCTGTCGGGGACGCCGCCTCCGCCTGCGGGGACTCGGGGTTCGATTGGGCCGAGGGTGCCGCAACCCCTGCCGTCGGGTCATCCGGGGTTTCGCCGTCCTCCGGGGCCGTCGCGCCGTCCATGATGCGGATGTCCACCTCGTCGAAGGCCCGCTTGACGCGCCAGCGCAGCTCGCGTTCCACCGACACGGACTTGCCCGGCATCGTCTTCGCGGAGACGCGGACCACCACCGAGTCCAGCAGCATGCTGTCCAGGCCGAGCACCTCGATCGGGCCCCAGAGGCGCTCGTTCCAGGGCTCCTCCTTGCTCATCTGCCCCGCCACCGTGTCGAGGGTCGCCTTCACCCGGTCGAGGTTCTCGCTCGCACGGACGGTCACGTCCACCCCGGCCGTAGCCCAGCCCTGGGAGAGGTTGCCGATGCGCTTGACCTCGCCGTTGCGGACGTACCAGATCTCGCCGCCGTCGCCGCGCAGTTTCGTCACGCGCAGGCCGACCTCGATCACCTCGCCGGAGGCCACCCCCGCGTCGATCGTGTCACCGACGCCGTACTGGTCCTCGAGGATCATGAACACGCCTGAGAGGAAGTCCGTCACCAGGTTGCGCGCGCCGAAACCGATCGCCACGCCCGCGACACCGGCGGAGGCGAGCAGCGGCGCCAGGTTGATCTCGAAGGTCGCCAGGACCATCAGCGCCGCGGTGCCGAGGATCAGGAAGCTGGCCACCGAGCGCAGCACCGAGCCGATCGCCTGCGAGCGCTGCCGACGGCGCTCCGCGTTCACCAGCAGTCCGCCGAGCGCCGTGCCGTCCACCGCCTGGACCGTTCGGTTCATACGGTCGATCAGCTTGGTGATCGACCGCCGCACCGCCACTCTCAGCACCGCCGCGACCACCAGGATCAGCAGCACCCGCAGGCCGATCGCGAGCCAGGTGGACCAGTTCTGCTCGACCCAGCTCGCGGCGTGTGTCGCGCTCTCCTGGGCGTCCTGGAGCGAGGACACCGCCGGAGCCGTCGGCTGGGAGGGTGAGGGGGACGGCGTGGCGCCGGCGGTCAGTAGGGCGGGCAGGGACACGGCAGATACCTCCAGGTGCAGAGTCTGCCCCCGGTGCGGGCGGTCAACGTCGGGCAAGGCCGTCGAGGCCGTCGAGGCTGTCGAGGTGGTCGAGGTGGTCGAGGCTGTCGAGGTGGTCGAGGTGAGTCGAGGTCGTCAAGTTCGTCGAGGTCACGGAAAAGGCCACCGGGCGGGCAGGTGCACCACACTAACGGGGCATTGTGCGGGGATCGTGGCGATGCCCGGGGGAGAGACGATGCTCACCGGGGGCTCACCTGGTGAATGAAGGGGGCGCACAACGGGGGATGCATCAGGTGTGGTCGAAAACACTCCCAGCCCGTTACCGGGACATGGTGGCGCTTCGACCAGGCAAGAGGGGAGACTGGCTGCAGATCGTCCCGGCGCGAGCCACGCGCCGCCGACGCCCAAGGAGGCATCCGTGCCGCATGTCCTGGTCCTCAACGCGTCGTACGAGCCACTCGGCGTCGTACCGCTCCGCCGCGCGCTCGTCCTCGTCCTCGAGAACAAGGCCGTATGCCTCGAGGAGTCCGGCGCCTTCATGCACAGCGCAACCGTCACAGTCCCCGCACCCAGCGTGGTCCGGCTCAAGCGATTCGTCCGGGTTCCCTATCGGGGGCCCGTTCCTCTGACCCGCCGGGCGCTGTTCGCTCGCGACGGGGGCCGGTGCATGTACTGCGGTGGCGTCGCAACCAGCGTCGACCACGTCATCCCGCGCTCCCGCGGAGGGCAGCACGTCTGGGACAACGTGGTGGCGTCCTGCCGCCGCTGCAACCACGTCAAGG
>CBFHCJ010000651.1:0-4027 GCA_965654005.1 uncultured Streptomyces sp.
GGAAGACGAGCAGGTGGATACGTGACGAATCTGATGCCCTCCGCCGCCGGCGAGCCCTCCATCGGTGGCGGCCTCGGTGACCAGGTCTACAGCCGGCTGCTCGGCGAGCGGATCATCTTCCTCGGCCAGCCGGTGGACGACGACATCGCCAACCGGATCACCGCGCAGCTGCTGCTCCTTGCCGCCGACCCGGACAAGGACATTTACCTGTACATCAACAGCCCTGGTGGTTCCATCACGGCGGGCATGGCGATCTACGACACCATGCAGTACATCAAGAACGACGTGGTGACCATCGCCATGGGCATGGCGGCCTCCATGGGGCAGTTCCTGCTCAGCGCGGGCACCCCGGGCAAGCGCTTCGCCCTGCCCAACGCCGAGATCCTCATCCACCAGCCCTCGGCCGGCCTCGCCGGCTCCGCGTCCGACATCAAGATCCACGCCGAGCGGCTGCTGCACACCAAGAAGCGCATGGCCGAGCTCACCTCCTTCCACACCGGCCAGTCGGTCGAGCAGATCACCCGTGACTCGGACCGCGACCGCTGGTTCGACGCCCAGGAGGCGAAGGAATACGGCCTGATCGACGACATCATGCCCACCGCTGCCGGCATGCCGGGCGGCGGAGGCACCGGGGCGGGCTCGTAAGGGCTCACCGGGCCCGTACGGCCGGTGAAGGCCCGCAGGGCCAGTACAGGCCCGCAACGGCGGCCGGTGCCGGCCGTTCAGGGCTCCACCGGGCCCGCAAGGCCCGCGACCGGTCTCAGCGCCCCCTCCAGCCCCCAAGCCACCGCCTCAGCCCCTTTCAGGAGACACCGTGAACGACTTCCCCGGCAGCGGCCTCTACGACCGCGCGCGCGCCGAGTACACCGCCCCCGTGGCCGAGTCCCGCTACGTCATCCCGCGCTTCGTGGAGCGCACCTCGCAGGGCATCCGGGAGTACGACCCGTACGCGAAGCTCTTCGAGGAGCGCGTGATCTTCCTCGGCGTCCAGATCGACGACGCCTCGGCCAACGACGTCATGGCGCAGTTGCTGTGCCTGGAGTCGATGGACCCCGACCGTGACATCTCGGTCTACATCAACAGCCCCGGCGGCTCCTTCACCGCGCTCACGGCCATCTACGACACGATGCAGTTCGTGAAGCCGGACATCCAGACGGTCTGCATGGGCCAGGCCGCCTCCGCCGCCGCGGTGCTGCTGGCCGCGGGCACCCCGGGCAAGCGCATGGCGCTCCCGAACGCCCGTGTGCTGATCCACCAGCCCTACAGCGAGACGGGCCGCGGTCAGGTCTCCGACCTGGAGATCGCCGCCAACGAGATCCTCCGGATGCGTTCGCAGCTGGAGGAGATGCTGGCCAAGCACTCGAACACGCCGATCGAGAAGATCCGCGAGGACATCGAGCGCGACAAGATCCTCACGGCCGAGGACGCGCTGTCGTACGGCCTGATCGACCAGATCATCTCGACCCGGAAGATGAACAACACCTCGGTCCGCTGACGCGTATCCACCGGAAATCCGCTGGTTACCCAGCGGATACCCCACGGGATGCCCATGGGATCCGGCATCGGATCGGTATCGTCTGCCGCCCTTGGCACGGTTTGAAACAGTGCACGTCAAAGTGAACCGTGCCAAGGGGGGCCCGAACGGGGGGCCCGGCAAGGTACCGTCGGACATAAGGCAGCACCAGGAGCCGCTGGACCCAAGGCGTCTCCCAGGCGAAGGGGAAGCACACCGTGGCACGCATCGGTGACGGCGGCGATCTGCTCAAGTGCTCGTTCTGCGGCAAGAGCCAGAAGCAGGTCAAGAAGCTCATCGCAGGCCCCGGTGTGTACATCTGCGACGAGTGCATCGATCTCTGCAACGAGATCATCGAGGAAGAGCTCGCGGAGACGAGCGAGGTGCGCTGGGAGGAACTCCCCAAGCCCCGCGAGATCTACGAGTTCCTGGAGGGGTACGTCGTCGGCCAGGAGTCCGCCAAGAAGGCCCTCTCGGTCGCGGTGTACAACCACTACAAGCGGGTTCAGGCCGGTGAGAACGGCGGCGCCCAAGGCCGTGACGACGCCATCGAGTTGGCGAAGTCGAACATCCTGCTGCTGGGCCCGACGGGCTCCGGCAAGACGCTCCTCGCCCAGACCCTGGCCCGCATGCTGAACGTCCCCTTCGCTATCGCCGACGCCACGGCGCTCACCGAGGCGGGGTACGTCGGCGAGGACGTCGAGAACATCCTCCTGAAACTCATCCAGGCCGCGGACTACGACGTCAAGAAGGCCGAGACGGGCATCATCTACATCGACGAGATCGACAAGGTGGCCCGCAAGGCGGAGAACCCCTCGATCACCCGCGACGTCTCCGGCGAGGGCGTGCAGCAGGCGCTGCTGAAGATCATCGAGGGCACCACCGCCTCGGTCCCGCCGCAGGGCGGTCGCAAGCACCCGCACCAGGAGTTCATCCAGATCGACACGACGAACGTGCTGTTCATCGTGGGTGGCGCGTTCTCGGGCCTGGAGAAGATCATCGAGTCGCGCGCCGGCGCGAAGGGCATCGGCTTCGGAGCCACGATCCGCTCCAAGCGCGAACTCGAGTCCAAGGACCAGTTCCAGGAGGTCATGCCGGAGGACCTGGTGAAGTTCGGGATGATCCCGGAATTCATCGGCCGTCTGCCGGTCATCACCTCGGTCCACAACCTGGACCGCAAGGCGCTCCTCCAGATCCTCGTCGAACCGCGCAACGCGCTGGTGAAGCAGTACCAGCGACTCTTCGAACTCGACGGAGTGGAACTGGACTTCGAGCGCGAGGCCCTGGAGGCGATCGCGGACCAGGCGATCCTCCGCCAGACGGGCGCCCGCGGTCTGCGCGCCATCATGGAGGAGGTCCTCCAGGCGGTGATGTACGAGGTCCCGTCCCGCAAGGACGTGGCCCGCGTCGTCATCACGGCGGACGTGGTCCTGTCGAACGTGAATCCGACGCTGATCCCGAGGGACGCCCGCGGCCGCGGCCCGGGCGAGCAGAAGACGGCGTAACCGCCCTCACGCAGCACGAAGCGCCCTGCACCAGTGAGGTGCCGGGCGCTTCACTGTTCGTATCCGGGGCTACTTCTTGACCCGGATCTCCTTGCGCATCTTCGTGGTGACGTCGATCGCCGTGTCCTTGGAGACGTCCTGGGCGTTGTCGCCGGGGGAGATCATCGCCAGGGTGCTGTAGTCCGCCCAGACGCAGAACCAGTCGGTCTTCTCCTGCTTGGTCAGCGCGTTCGTGCCCTTGGCGGCCTGGCACTTCATCACCGCGCCGTCGATGTCCTCCGACTCGGGTTGGCCGACCAACTCGCTCTTCTGCCCAGTGGGGTTGGCAGCGTTCCTCTTGTCGAACTGCAGCTTGATGTACGCGAAGAACTTGTCCAGAGCGGCGTTGGGGTCGGAGATCTCCCCATAGCCGCCGAGGAGCGTGACGCTCTTGGCCGTGGCGAGCTTGGCCATGCTGGACGGGTCGTCCGGGTTGTAGTTGCTCAGGTCGGCCGTGGAGGCCGTGGACCATATCCCGAAGGCGGCCGTGCCGTTCTGCACGCCGCTGGCCTCCAGGTCCTTCACCGTCTCGGAGTCATCGGCGGTCGCACCGTCCTTGGTGACCCGGTTGTAGTCGCCCATGACCGTCTGCGGCGTCGCCAGCGTGTGCGCACCGTCGTCGGCGAGGCCGGAACCGCCCCCGCCGATCACGAAGTACGCGCCCACCGCGATCGCCGCCACGACCGCCACCGCGCCGATGATCAGGCCCGTCTTCTTCTTCCCGCCACCCGGAGCCGGCGGCTGCGGGACGCCGTAGGGCTGCTGGGCGTAAGGGGGCTGGCCGTACGGCGGCGGCTGCTGGGCGTACGGGTTCGGCTGCTGGGGCGGGGCGCCCTGGGGGGTCTGCTGAGGGTAGCCGTAGCCGGGGGCCGGCGGAGCCTGCTGGGGGAAGCCGTAGCCGGGCTGGGGTGCCTGTGGCGGCTGGCCGTAGGGACCCGGCTGGCCGCCGTACGGTCCAGGCTGCCCCGGC
>CBFHCJ010000652.1:0-4023 GCA_965654005.1 uncultured Streptomyces sp.
GCCGCCGAGGCGGGGATCAACGAGCTGAAGCCCGACGGCCGCCCCCGCGCCGTCCTCATCGCCGGCCCCGGCACCGCCTCCGTGGGCGTCGCCGAGCTGCTCGGCACCCTCGCCGGCGCCGCCTGCCCGGTCACCCGCATCCACCCCACCGGCGTGGTCCCCGCCGCGGGCGCCCTGCGCTGGGAACTCCCCGGCTGGGCGGGCCCGGTCGACCTCCTGCTGATCGCCACGCCCGACGGCACCGAACCGGGCCTGTCGATCCTGGTCGAGCAGGCCTACCGCCGCGGCTGCACCGTCGTCGCCGTGGCCCCCTCGCGCTCCCCGATCACGGATGCGGTGACCCGCGCCCACGGCCTGTTCGTCCCGATGGCGACCGCCCCGTTTGAGCAGGAACAGCCTCTGGCCGCCTCCGCGCCCGGCGTCCTGTGGGCCCTGCTCACCCCGCTGCTCGCCCTCCTCGACCGCACCGGGCTGCTCTCCGCGCCGCCCGAGGCCCTGCAGACGGTCGCCGACCGCCTCGACCAGGTCGCCGAACGCTGCGGCCCGGCCATCGCCACCTACAGCAACCCCGCCAAGAACCTGGCCGCAGAGCTGGCCGAGTCGCTCCCGGTGATCTGGACGGAGGGCGTCTCCGCCGCGCCGGCCGGCCGCCGTTTCGCCGCCGCGCTCGCGGAGCTGGCGGGCCGCCCCGCGCTCACCGCGCAGCTTCCCGAGGCGCTCGCCTCGCACAGCGTCCTGCTCTCCGGCGCGCTCGCCGCGGGCGCCGACCCCGACGACTTCTTCCGTGACCGCGTCGAGGAGGCACAGGCCCTCCACGCGCGTGTGGTGCTGCTGCGCGACCGTCCCCTCGGCGGCCTGAGCGCGGCCCCCGCCGCCCGAGAGCTGGCCCTCAGCCACGACACGGCGATCAGCGAACTCGAACCGGAGGACGGCGACGACCTGGAGACCCTCGCGGAACTGATCGCCATCACGGATTTCGCCGCCGTTTACGTGGCGCTCGCCTCGGGGGCCTGATCTTGGCTCACGCCTACTGACCAGCACCCGCCCGGCAGCGTACGTACGGAGAAAAGACACCCATGGATCGCCTCGACAACGCCATCCGCCCCTATGCCTGGGGCTCGACCACCGCCATCCCGCGGCTCCTCGGCGCGGAGCCGACCGGTGAGCCACAGGCGGAGATGTGGATGGGCGCCCACCCGGGCGCACCCTCGCGCACCGCGCGCGGCCCGCTCAACGAGGTGATCGACGAGGCGCCGGAACGCGAGCTGGGCAACCGGACGGTCGCGAAGTTCGGCCCCCGGCTGCCCTTCCTGCTGAAGATCCTCGCCGCCGGCGCCCCGCTCTCCCTCCAGGTGCATCCCAACCTGGAGCAGGCGAGGGAGGGGTACGAGGACGAGGAGCACCGCGGCATCCCGATCGACGCGCCCCACCGCAACTACAAGGACGCCAACCACAAACCCGAACTGATCTGCGCCCTCACCGAGTTCGACGGCCTGTGCGGCTTCCGCACGCCCGAGGACGCCGCCGAGCTGCTCGCGGGTCTCGGCGTCGACTCCCTCAAGCCGTACGTCGACCTGCTGCGCGCGCGCCCCGCAGAGGCCGCCCTGCGTGAGGTCCTCACCGCCGTCCTGACCGCCGACCCCGAGGAGACGGCCCGCACGGTCAAGGAGGCCGCGGCCGCCTGCGCCCGCCTCGGTGACTCCTACGCCCCGTACGCCGACATCGCCGACCACTACCCCGGTGACCCGGGTGTGATCGCGGCCATGCTGCTCAACCACGTCCGGCTGCAGCCCGGCGAGGCACTCTTCCTCGGCGCGGGCGTCCCGCACGCCTACCTGAACGGCCTCGGCGTCGAGATCATGGCCAACTCCGACAACGTCCTGCGCTGTGGCCTGACCCCCAAACATGTCGACGTCCCCGAGCTGCTGCGGATCGTCCGCTTCGAGGCGAGCGACCCCGGCGTCCTGCGCCCGGAGGCCTCTTCCGAGGGCGAAGAGGTCTACGAGACCCCCATCGACGAGTTCCGCCTGTCCCGGTACGTCCTCGCGGAGGGCGCCGCCCCGCAGGTTTTCACCCGCGAGACTCCGCAGATCCTGCTGTGCACGGCAGGTGTCGTACGCGTCGGGGAAGACGTGCTCGCCCCTGGCGACTCGGTCTTCGTACCGGCGGACGAAAAGACCGAAGTGTCCGGGGGTGGCACGGTCTTCCGGGCCACGGTCGTCGTCTGACCCGGAGGCGTACGCGGTCGCCGTACCGGTCCGGCGCAGGCGTGCCGGACCGGGCTGCAACAATGGCCCACCGGCAAAGGACGGGCAAAGCCCGGGACGGCGTACGCAGGTACGTGGCTCCTGGGCGGGACGCCTGCGATGAGAAGGGACAACGCGAACTCATGAGCGCGTCAGGCGGCACCAGGGCGATCGTGGCGGCACTCGGCGCCAACCTCGCGATCGCGGTATCGAAGTTCGTGGCGTTCGCCTTCAGTGGTTCGTCGTCGATGCTCGCCGAGGGCGTCCACTCGCTCGCCGACTCCGGCAACCAGTTCCTGCTGCTGATCGGCGGCAAGCGCGCCCAGCGCGAGGCGACCCCGCAGCACCCGTTCGGCTACGGCCGCGAGCGCTTCATCTACGCCTTCCTCGTCTCGATCGTCCTCTTCTCGGTCGGCGGTATGTTCGCCGTCTACGAGGGCTACGAGAAGATCCTGCACCCGCACGAGGTGGAGCACTGGTACTGGCCGGTGGGCGTGCTCGTGTTCGCGATAATCGCCGAGGGCTTCTCCTTTCGCACGGCCATAAAGGAGTCCAACGAACTGCGCGGCAAGCTGTCCTGGGCACAGTTCATCCGCCGCGCCAAGGCACCCGAGCTGCCGGTCGTCCTCCTGGAGGACTTCGGCGCGCTGATCGGTCTGGTCCTCGCCCTCTTCGGCGTCGGCCTCGCTCTGCTCACCGGTGACGGCGTCTGGGACGGCATCGGCACCGTCTGCATCGGCGTGCTCCTCGTCCTGATCGCCCTCGTCCTGGCCGCCGAGACCAAGTCCCTGCTCCTCGGCGAGGCCGCGGGCGTCGAGGAGGTCAAGAAGATCGAGACCGCGATCGTCGACGGTGAAACGGTCACCGGTGTCATCCACATGCGTACCCTCCACCTCGGCCCCGAGGAACTGTTGATCGCCGCCAAGATCGCCGTCCAGCACGACGACACGGCCGCGCAGATCGCCTCCGCGATCAACGCCGCCGAAGCCCGCATCCGCGCCGCCGTCCCGATCGCCCGCGTCATATATCTGGAGCCGGACATCTACAGCGAGGCGGAGGCCGCGAAGGGCCCGGACCCCGCGGCCACGCCCGGCGGACCGGGACCCCGGACCGCCGGCCACTGAGGCTTCAAGGGCCACGGCGGCGGGTCGTGTTCCGAGGCGGACTGGGGAGCGTGGGGCCGCCCGGTGTAGCTTTGGTACCCGAGCCAGACGTCGCTGCTGATGGCGGTCGGGCGGTCCCGCTACGGACCGACCGAGGGAGAGAGGGCCTCCGACGGACTGCGCTGCGCGCACGGTGGGCATGCCTGTGTCCTCTTTCGGGCACTTCTGCCCCGCCGCCGCGCAGACCAGCCCTACCCGCCTCGAACCCGATCCCGAGGAGCAGCTCTCAATGACGACTGTCGAGAACCGACAGGACTTCAAGGTCGCCGACCTCTCGCTGGCCGAGTTCGGCCGCAAGGAGATCACCCTCGCCGAACACGAGATGCCCGGCCTGATGGCGATCCGCAAGGAGTACGCCGGGGCGCAGCCCCTGGCCGGCGCCCGCGTCACCGGCTCACTGCACATGACCGTCCAGACCGCCGTGCTCATCGAGACGCTGGTGGCCCTGGGCGCGCAGGTCCGCTGGGCTTCCTGCAACATCTTCTCCACCCAGGACCACGCGGCCGCCGCCATCGCCATCGGCCCCGACGGCACGCCCGACAACCCGCAGGGCGTCCCCGTCTTCGCCTGGAAGGGCGAGACCCTGGAGGAGTACTGGTGGTGCACGGAGCAGG
>CBFHCJ010000653.1:0-4018 GCA_965654005.1 uncultured Streptomyces sp.
TCGTGCTCCGAGAGCGGCACGGAGTCCTCCTCATCGTGCAGTCGCCGGGGCGACCGGGGGTCCCCTTCAGGATAGGCAGGGAATCGCCCCCTTGAAACCCGCCCCTCTACGCCAATTGGCCAACCTCAATCCGGCATGGTCGGCCAGGTTCACTGAGACTTCCATTCCCCAGTGGCCGACCCGTCATGCCGGGCGGTCTCCCTCGATCATACGGCCCGCACCGCCCGATCGAGGGGCCTGTGGCGTACTCCATCCGCCGCCAAGCCGCTGATCAGCGGCGCGTCATAAGGGGGCGCTCAGGCCTCGGCCGCCCCCTGGGGCTCACCGAGTACATGGAGCTGCGTGGCCACCGAGTGGAACGCGGGGACCTCGGCGGCCACGGCCTCCAGCTTGAGCAGCGCGTCCAGGGCGCCCGGCTCGGTGTCCACCAGGACCCCGGGCACGAGGTCCGCGAAGACCCGCACGCCGTGCACGGCGCCGACGCGCAGGCCCGCGCCCTCGACGAGCGTGGTGAGCTGCTCGGCGGTGAAGCGGTGCGGGACAGGGTCGCCCGAGCCCCAGCGGCCGTTCGGGTCCTCCAGCGCCTGCTTGGCCTCCTTGAAGTGCCCGGCGAGGGCCCGGGCGAGCACGGCGCCGCCGAGGCCGGCCGCGAGCAGGCTGAGCACGCCGTCTGGGCGCAGCGCGGCGACGGCGTTGCGGACGCCCTCGGCCGGGTCGTCCACGTACTCCAGGACGCCGTGGCACAGCACGACGTCGTAGCCGCCCCGCTCGACCACGTCGAAGAGGCCGTCAGCGTCGCCCTGGACGCCCTGCACCCGGTCGGCCACCCCCGCCTCGGCGGCCCGGCGTTCCAGCGCGAACAGCGCGTTCGGGCTGGGATCGACGACGGTGACGCGGTGGCCGAGGCGGGCGACGGGCACCGCGAACTTGCCGCTTCCGCCGCCTGTGTCGAGGACGTCGAGCACGTCGCGCCCCGTGGCCTTGACTCGGCGATCGAGGACGTCCTTGAGGACCTCCCAGACCACGGCGGTACGAAGAGAAGCGCGGGGGCGAAGCGGGTCCGACACGGCAGTTGACTCCTCGGCTCGGCACCGCCTTGGGTACGACGGAACGATCGGACGGCTTTCCGACCCCCGGTACCAGGGCGAAAGACTTCAGGCGCCTCCACCCTATTGCCTCCTACGCCCTACGCGGACCTTCGGCCCACCGCGCCTCTCGACCCCGCCACGGCGCTGAATCGACAGACTCGGGCCGACGTAGGCCTTCTCAGGCCCGGTTTCCCGCGCCGCAGCCGAGCCCATTTCCGCCACACACCGGTTCCCGGCCGATCGCCCGCTCCCCGCCGACGCCGGCACGCACGGCCGTCCCTCGCCCCCTCGGGCCGCACCGCCCCCGACCCCGGGCGGCCACGCGGACCCGGGAGCCTCCCGGTCCCCCGGCGATCCCTCAGTCGAACCCGTTTCCGCCCCTCACACCCAAGCGACCCCTCGACCCGGCGACTCCTCGACCTGGCGGCCCCTCGACCTGGCGGCCCCTCGGCGATCCCGCCGCTCCGCCCCCTCACCCCGCGTCCGGCATCCCCCGGCCTCCCTCCTGGCGCGGCTGCGGCGGCACCGGCTGGAGTACGAGCATCCGTTCGACCAGGCGCAGGAACATCGCCACGTCGCGTATCAGGTCGTCCGCGTCGCGGGTACTCGCCGCACCCTGGATACCGGCCTCGGCGCGGGCGCGGCGGGCGGCGCCGGAGGCGAACAGCGCGCTCCACTCGGTGAGTTCGGGCGCGATCTCGGGGAGCACTTCCCAGGCGCTCCTTATCTTGGCGCGGCGCCGTGCCGTGGGTTCCGGGCGCCCGCGCGCGGCGAGTACGGCGGCGGCTGTGCGCAGGGCGGCCAGATGGGCCGTCGCGTACCGCTCATTGGGCGTTTCGAGGACCGCTGCCTCCTCGAGTCCGGCGCGGGCCTGGGCGAGCAGGTCGAGCGCGGCGGGCGGGGCCGTGGCCCGACGCAGCACGGGGTGGACGTCGCTCGCCGGGCCGGTCAGTGAGGGGGCAGGGCCGGTGCCGTGGCGCCGGCGTGCGGCGGCTGCGTGGTGGCTGGCCATGACGAACCTCCTGTCGTCTGCTGACGGCACACCCTGCTACCAGGTGCCGTATGTGCCCATCGTGAGGTATGCCACTGACAATCCGTTCTGACCTGGTCTTTTGCCTCACTCCCAGGTTCGGCGTAGGCAGCGGTGGACGCGCTCGACAAGGGTGCCGCCGAGGTCGCCAAGGGGACCGGGCGACTGCACACCGGTCTCGGCACCGCCCGGACCGGGGCGGCGGATCGGTGGGTGGGTGGGCGCCATGGTGGCGTACATACTGATTCCGCCGCACGCATCCGGAGCTGAGCCGGTGACGGCAGCGGCCGGGCCTGTGCCTTCCCACGCGATCTTTCCTGTGACAATCAAGGCCATGGAACGCAGCAGTGCCGTCGTGGGAGGCGGTTCGAGCCGCCGTGAGGCGACCCGGCAGAAGCTCTACGAGGCGGCCGTCACCCTGATCGCGGAGCAGGGGTTCTCCGCGACCACCGTCGACGAGATCGCCGAGCGCGCCGGGGTCGCGAAGGGCACGGTGTACTACAACTTCGCGAGCAAGTCCGTCCTCTTCGAGGAGCTGTTGCGGCACGGGGTGGGACTCCTCACCGCCTCCCTGAAGGAGGCGGCCGAGAAGACCGACGTGGCCGGCGGCACCAAGGTGGACGCCCTCGACGCGATGATCCGCGCGGGACTGGGCTTCATCTCCCGCTACCCGTCCTTCACCCAGCTGTACGTGGCCGAGCTGTGGCGCACCAACCGGGCCTGGCAGTCCACGCTCATCGCGGTCCGGCAGCAGGTCGTCGCGGTCATCGAGGACGTGCTGCGCGACGGCGTGGCGAACGGCGAGTTCAGCGAGGAGATCGATGTCCCGCTGACGGCGGCCGCGCTGGTGGGCATGGTCCTGGTGGCGGCACTGGACTGGCAGGCGTTCCAGCCGGAGCGCTCCCTGGACGACGTCCACGCGGCGCTGTCACGGCTGATCCAGGGGCGCGTGAGCGGCGGCCGGTAGCGCGGTCGGCACACGAATGCGCCGGTCCGAGGCAGCCGCGTCCCCCGCGGGCCGCGCCGAACCGGCGCTCCGTCGTGCTCCCCCGTGTCCCCGTCGCCCCCGTTCAACTCCCGCGCGGTCATTTCCCCGGGTCTCCCCCTGCCTCGCTTCCGCCGAACCGTGCCGACGGAAGGAGCGGTCAAGGGCGGGCACCGTTCCGCCGCCCCGTGTCGGCGGTGCCGGAGCCGTGCCCCTTTCCATGTCTCCACTCTCTCGTCAGCGCAGGTCGGGACCCATCCGTGCGCGTACTCATCTCACCGACTAGGTACGGATACTCAGTCCTGCGCCCTCACCCCCAGGACGCTTCGGTACCGAGTGGTGCCGAGCGCCTCCGTGCCGGTACTCCCCTGGCGAGAGATCGCGGGGATCGCGGGGGATCGTGGGGGATCGTGGGGGATCGTGGGGGACGGTTCGACGGTCCCGGCGAAGGCACCGGCCACCGGCCCGCGGCCGGATTGTCGGTGGCGGCAGATAAAGTCGCCGGCATGGCACGGATTGCGGTGATCGGCGCCGGGATGGGCGCGATGGCGGCCGCCGCCCGGCTGGCCGTCGCGGGCCACCGGGTGGTGGTGTACGAGCGCGCGGCGACGTACGGCGGGGCGGTTGGCGTCATCGAGCGTGACGGCTTCGTCTTCGACACGGGCCCGGGGCTGCTGCCGGTGCCCGCGGTCTACCGCGACCTGTTCATCAAGACAGGCAAGGAACCGCTGGAGAAGTGTGTCGACCTGATGCAGGTGGACCCGGCCTCGGACCACATCTTCGCGGACGGTACGAAGGTCTCGCTGCCCAACGCCTCGCGCGCGGGCGTCGTTTCGGCCTTGGACGCCGCTCTCGGGGAGGGCGCGGGCGAGCGGTGGGGCGACTTCCTGGTGCGGGCGCGCGAGACCTGGGACC
>CBFHCJ010000654.1:0-4015 GCA_965654005.1 uncultured Streptomyces sp.
GAAGGTCCACGACGACGTCGACGCGACGGTCAACCTGAACGTCGTCGCTGTCTGATTGAACTCAGCACACGCTGACTGAATCAGCACATGCTGGCTGAATGCAGCACACGCTGGCTGAATGCAGCACACGAAAGGGCCGCTCCCCGTGGGGAGCGGCCCTTCCTGTCTCTGGAGGAGACGACGGGATGTATCCCCGTCAGCGGGTGGCGATGCCGAGGCCCTCGATGCGGACGACCTTGTTCCGGCTGACGACCACGATCCGTACGGCGCCACGCTTCTTGGTGCGGAACGTCTTGATCGGGATGAGCTGGCTGGTCCGGGTCCGGTTGGCTCGCAGGGAGACCTTCTTCAGCAACCGCTTGCCGAGGAACACCTTCACGGTTCCGTGGCCCCTGCCCTTGGTGGCGACCAGGGCGATCTTCTTGATGGACCGCGACCCCTTCTGGATCCAGGCGCCCTTCGTCCTCGTCTCCGAGTAGGTGTCGAGGAAGTAGCGGTTACCGCGCTTCTTGTCCCACGACTTGCCGGCCGCGGAGTGCTTGAGCCGGGTGTTGTTCTTCGGCACCGTGAACTTCCGCTTGGCCGGGGTCCGGTCGACCTTGCCGCCGGCCGTCGCCGCGACGCTGAAGGTGTGGGTGGCGCTGGCGAGGGTGCGGTAGAGCACCTGGCCGCCCATGCAGCCGCGAAGGTCACCGTTCAGGCCGCACTGGTAGGTGGCGTTCTTCGCGTCGCTGCCGAACTTGAACTGCGCGAAGCCCTGCAGCAGCCAGCCGCCCTTGCGGATCCGTGGCGCCTCGCTGATGTAGGTCTGCGGTGCGCCGGCCTCCTCTTCGGTGGCGTCTTCGGTGATCGTCCAGCTGACCGTCGCGTCCGAGGGGTCCTTCAGACCGTCGACGATCGCGTGCACGGAGAACGTGTACGCACCGGGCTCGAGGCCGCTGTAGGTGGACGGGCTCGTGCAGGGCACGTAGGCGTGCGCCTGGCTCGCTCCGGCCAGCTTGCACTGGAAGGAGGTCTCAGCATCAGTTGCGGGCGCGGGGTCGACCTCGAACGAGAACGTGGCGTCCACCTCGGCCGTCTCCGCGTCCGGCTTGGCGGTGATCTTGGTGTCCGGTTCGGTGGGCTCCTCGTCGCACGGCAGCGGGAGCGGCGAGCACGGGATGCCGCCGTCGGCGGGCACGAAGTTGGCGATGGGTTCGAGGGCTGTGTCCAGGACGCTTCCCAGCAGTGACGCGTCGACCAGGCATCCGTCGGCGTTGCTCGGATCCGGCAGGCACGGGTCACCGGTCCACCCGGTGAATTCCCAGCCCTCTGCCGCACTCGGGATCAGGGTGACCTTCTCCAGACCGAGGAGCTCGGTCGTGGACAAGGTGTCGGAGCAAGGCACCGGAACGCCGGCCGTGCCAACCAGCGTGCAGGCGAGCCCCGCCGTTGACGTGATCGTCCCGGAGCCGGAGATCAGCGGCTTGATCGGCTTGAGCACCGGGTCGAGGATCCCGCCCAGAACACTTCGTTCCTGCCGCTCAGTCGGTCCTGCTGCTGCCGGTACCGCGGAGACGGTCGCCAGCACGAGCGTCAGACCCACCCCCGCGACAAGTCCCCTGAACATTCTTCTGAAAGCATGCTGGCGCGAATTCGCCACGATTCGGTCCCTCCCCGGACATTTCGCCTACGTGAAGCCCTTAGACAACCCCAAGTGAGGGGTGTCAGCAATGGACCGGATGGGCTATCCGCCTGGCCCTTTCGGGCTAGATCGCTCCGTTTCGATCCCACGACGTGGCGAACCGGCCCCGTCAGCGGCACTCGCGGAGTCAGCGCGTTGCTGCGGGCCGTCCGGCGAGCCTGAACAACAGGTAGATCAGGGCAACGTTGGCCGCGACGGTGGTCACAGCGATGGGCACCTCGAGCACATCCACCCCCGCGCCGTACAGCACCGCCGGTGCGAACGCCAGCACTATGAACACCCATCGGAGCCAGCCGAACTGCCGTGCCCTACCAGCCTCCTGCGGGACGCAGAGCTCCGCGGCGGACGCGCAGAGCAGGATGCTGAACGCGATCTGGGGCAGGCTCAGCGCCCAGAGCGTGCTCTCCGACGCCGAGGCCAGCAGGTCCGGCCAGAGCAGCACGACGGAGACGGCCACAGCTGCTGTCGCGAGTGCGACCAGGCTGCCCAAGGAGGTCACCCGTCCACGAAGCTCGAAGAGGCCGAACAGCACGAGGATCCAGCCCAGCACGTCGGGCACGGCGTCGAGCTCACCGAAGTAGGCGTCGACCACGACGATGACGAGCCCCATCGCGATCGTGTGCAGCCCGGTCATCGGCTCGGCCTGGCGCCGGTGCTCAGCTCGGGCATGGGGAGGATCCTAGGGGCTACGCCCCGGTCACCAGCCAGCGCTCGCCGCGTGCGCGATGTAGGAGTACGACGGCTCGCGACCCCATGAACCCGAGACCGAACGTGACCCACAGCCACAACAGGCCGGAGCCGGACTCGGGAGCCAACTTCACGGCCAGCAGGGCCATCGGCGCGAACACCGCGAGGACCACGACCCCGCCCCAGGCGAGGTAGCGACCGTCGCCGGCGCCGATCAGCACTCCGTCGAGTACGAATACGACGCCGGCGATCGGTTGGAACACGGCGGCGACGAGCAGCACCGGCCAGAGCAGGTCGTGGACCGCGGGGTCGTCGGTGAACAGGACCCCGAGGAACGGCGATGCCACGGCCAGCAGAAGACCGGTCACCAGGCCGCTGACCACGCCCCACCAGATCATCCGGCGGGTGACGCTCCGGGCCCGCGCGACGTCACCGGCGCCGAGGTAGCGACCGGTGATCGCCTGCGCCGCGATCGCGATGGCGTCGAGCGCGAAGGCCAGGAAGGTCCACAGGGTGCTTGCCAGCTGGTGGGTGGCCAGCGAGGTGGCTCCGAGCACCGCGGCGCCGTAGGTCATCACGAGCAGCGAGGCCCGCAAGGTGAGCGTCCGGACCACCAGGGCGATCCCGGCGTGGGCGGCGCGTCGTACGCCCGGCAGGTCGGGGGTCAGCGGGGACCCCTCCCGGCGCGCGGCCCGGACGACCACGAAAACCATGACTCCCGCCGACGCCAACTGGGCCAGGTCGGTGCCGATGGCCGCACCGGCGATGCCCAGGTCGAGGCCGTAGACGAGCAGGAAGTTCAGGCCGATATTGATCAGGTTGCCAGCCACGGCGACGTACAGCGGGGTCCGGGTGTCCTGGAGTCCGCGCAGGATGCCGGTCGCGGCCAGCATCACCAGCAGTGGGATGGCGCCGAGGAAGGCCCAGCGAAGGTATGTCGCCGCGTGGTCGGCCACCTCCGGGGAGGGACCGAACAGACCGACCAGTGGGTCGGTGAGAGCGACGCCGGCGACGGTGACGACCGCACCGATGAACACCGCCAACCACACACCGTCGATGCCCTGGGCGAGCGCTCCGCGCATGTCGCCGGCGCCGATCCGACGGGCCACCGAGGCCGTGGTGCCGTAGGCCAAGAAGACGCACAGCCCGATCGCTGTCTGGATGATTGCGCCGGCGATCCCGAGCCCGGCGAGGTGCGGCGTTCCGAGGTGGCCGATGATCGCCGCGTCCGCGAGCAGGAAGAGTGGTTCGGCGACGAGTGCCAGGAAGGCGGGTACGGCCAGCCGGAGGATCTCCCGGTCGTGCTCGCGCGATTGCACGAGCGACTCGTTCGGCGGTCCGGACATGTGGACAAGGCTACAGGCAAGTAATGGTCAGAAGTGTCATCTGCACCTGACGTAACTACGGTGGAAGTAGTTGTGTGTAACTATGCCCAAGCTGTGAGTATCCGTGGTATGTGGAGCATATGTCGACATGCAGACATCCCGGACACATGTGACGATCCGGAGAACCAAGAACTTTTCACCTTTCTCAAATCCACATGCCGCCCGTCGCGTTTATGCAGGTCAGACGGTGTTTCGACGGTGAGGCGGCTGGGTTCTCCACAAGTGTGTAAACAGGCTGTGCACATACTTGGGTGGCTAT
>CBFHCJ010000655.1:0-4014 GCA_965654005.1 uncultured Streptomyces sp.
AGGCCGAAGAAACGGGGGTGGTTAGCCTTGAGCGAAATGACTGATCTCACGGCGCCACCCGCCGCGTCTCCGACAGCGCCGCCGACTGGGGCCGAGTCCCGGCGGGCTGTCGCGCGCGTCGTCGCGGGCAAGCCTGTGGACGAGCGGGGAGATCACCGGTACGGGTCTGTCGAGGCGCTCCGGGACTGCCTCACGGTGCGTCCGACCGAGCGCCTCGGACGCCGCGGTGGCCGCGCGGGGCCCCTGACCGTGGGCCGCCGGAGCCGGGGCCTCCGCGCCTATGGGCTCGGCTTCCCGAGGCCCCTCGTCCGCGGGCCGCGCGCTGGACCGGTCCGGTCGTACCCTGCGGCGTCGGGCAGGGGCCGCCGACGTGCCGTACCCGACAAGCACGTTCCCGGAGGACTCCTCGGGCGGCTGCGCGGGGGCGCCGACGGCGACCGTCAGCAGCGGCGCGCCCACGGGAATTTCCGTGCCCTCCTCGCCGAAGCGAGCCGTGACCACACCCCCGTAGGGGCACGGCACCTCGACCATCGCCTTGGCCGTCTCCACCTCGACGACCGGCTGGTCCACCGCGACGACGTCCCCGACCTGCACCAGCCAGCGGACGATCTCCGCCTCGGTCAGCCCCTCCCCGAGGTCCGGCAGCCTGAACTCCAGCACCTGGGCCATCAGCTCTCCGCCTCCCACTGCAGGCGCCCCACGACGTCCAGGATCCGGTCGACGCCGGGCAGATGGTGCCGCTCCAGCATCGGCGGCGGGTAGGGGATGTCGAACCCGGCCACCCGCAGCACCGGCGCCTCCAGATAGTGGAAGCAGCGTTCGGTCACACGCGCGGCGATCTCCCCGCCGGGGCCGCCGAAGCCGCTCGACTCGTGCACCACCAGGGCCCGGCCCGTGCGGCGCACGGACGCGGTCACCGTCTCGTCGTCGAACGGCACCAGAGAGCGCAGATCGACGACTTCCAGGTCCCAGCCCTCGGCGCGCGCCGCCTCGGCCGCCTCCAGGCAGACGGGCAATGACGGGCCGTAGGTGATGAGCGTGGCGCTGCGGCCCGGACGGCGCACCACGGCACGGCCTATCGGTTCGACGGCCTCGGGCTCGTCGGGGTTCCAGGAGTCCTTCGACCAGTACAGCCGCTTGGGCTCGAGGAAGACGACCGGGTCGTCGCAGGCGATGGCGTCGCGCAGCAGACCGTACGCGTCGGCCACCGTCGCGGGCGTGACGACATGGAGGCCCGGAGTCGCCATGTAGTAGGCCTCGGAGGAGTCGCTGTGGTGCTCCACGCCGCCGATGCCTCCGCCGTAGGGGACACGGATGGTGATCGGCAGGGGCATCGCGCCGCGTGTGCGGTTGCGCATGCGCGAGACATGGCTGATGAGCTGCTCGAACGCGGGGTACGCGAACGCGTCGAACTGCATCTCCACGACCGGCCTGAGGCCGTACATCGCCATGCCGACGGCTGTTCCCAGGATGCCCGCCTCGGCGAGCGGCGTGTCCGTGCAGCGCTCGTCGCCGAACTCCCTGGCGAGTCCGTCGGTGACCCGGAAGACGCCGCCGAGCGTGCCGACGTCCTCGCCCATGACGTGCACGGACGGGTCGGCCGCCAGAGCGTCGCGCAACGCGCGCGTGAGCGCCTGTGCCATGGTGGCCCGCTTGAGGGCAACGGTCGTCATCGCCCGGCTCCTTCCGGTCCGGCCGCCTCCGCGTCAAGCTCCGCCCGCAACTGGATCTCCTGCTCCAGCAGTTGGGTGGTGGGCCGGTCGTACACGTGGGCGAAGAGGTCCATGGGGTCGAGCGCCGGGTCCCGGTTCATGCGTGCCCGAAGGTCCGCCGCCAGTGCCTCGGCGTCGTCGCAGGCGGCCCGTATCCCCCGTTCGTCGAGCAGCCCGCGCTCCGTCAACTCCCGCTCCAGCAGCTGGATCGGGTCATGGGCGCGCCAGGTCTCGACCTCGGCGTCGGCACGGTAGCGGGTCGCGTCGTCGGCGTTCGTGTGGGCGTCGACGCGGTACGTCACCGCCTCGACGAGCGTCGGACCGCCGCCCGCGCGCGCGTGCTCCACGGCGTCGCGAAGGACCTCGTGCACGGCGGCCGCATCGTTGCCGTCGACCAGGCGGCCCGGCATGCCGTACCCGACGCCCTTGTGGGCCAGGGAGGGGGCGGCGGTCTGCTTGGCGAGCGGGACGGAGATCGCGAAGCCGTTGTTCTGGACGAGGAAGACGACCGGTGTCTGCCAGACCGCGGCGAAGTTCATGGCCTCGTGGAAGTCGCCCTCGCTGGTGCCGCCGTCGCCGACCATCGCGAGCGCGACCACGTCGTCGCCCTTCAGGCGCGCGGCGTGCGCGAGGCCCACGGCGTGCGGGAGCTGGGTGGCGAGGGGGGTGCACAGCGGTGCCACGCGGTGCGCGTACGGGTCGTAGCCGGTGTGCCAGTCGCCGCGCAGCAGGGCGAGGGCCTGGACCGGGTCGACGCCGCGGGCGACGGCGGCGAGGGTGTCGCGGTAGCTGGGGAAGAGCCAGTCGCGCTCCTCGAGGACGAGCGCCGCGGCGACCTGGCAGGCCTCCTGCCCGGTGCTGGAGGGGTAGACGGCCAGGCGGCCCTGCTTGGTGAGCGCCGTCGCCTGCGCGTTGTACCGGCGGCCGCGCACCAGCTGGGCGTACAGCCGGCGCAGCAGTTCCGGGTCTGCCTTGGCGGCAGCCTCGGTGCCGAGGACGCGGTACGGCCGCGTGTCGGGCAACAGCGGTCCGGGGTCGGTACGGGGCTGCCAGGCGGGCGGCGGGGTCGGCCGATACGCGCCCCGCTGCTCCATGACCGTCATGACGGCACCTCCTCGTGGGAGCGGCTTCAGACGCGTCACGGGAGTGATGCGCCTCACCTACCGATTGTTCGGTCGACGGCACATTTTGGCTACAGGGGCCTCCAGGCTGTGGACAAACGGTTCTCCACAACCTGAGATGGACGCATTACGTCCATGGTAGAGAGGCGGGGGCGCATGGCACCTGAACAAATGGCCGATCCGCCGGAGCACGGTCCCGCGTTGTCACTCCCGCGCCCCCTCGACGCCATCGACCAGGGCATCCTGCAGATCCTCCAGGCGGACGGCCGTGCGTCCATACGGGCGGTCGCCGAGCGCGTTCACGTCTCCCGCGCCAACGCCTACGCGCGGATCAACCGGCTCATCGAGGACGGCGTGATCCGCGGTTTCGGCGCGCGCGTCAATCACGAACGCGCCGGTCATGGCACATCGGCGTACATCACCCTGAAAATCGTGCAGAACTCCTGGCGCACGGTCCGCGAGCAGCTGCGCGCGCTCCCCGGCGCCTCCCACATCGCCCTCGTGGGCGGCGACTTCGACGTACTGCTGCTGGTGCACACACCCGACAACAGGGCACTGCGCGAGTTGGTCCTCACCCGGCTCCAGGCGATCCCTGAAGTGCTCAGCACGCGCACGTTGCTGGTGTTCGAGGAGGAGGACGTGGAGCCGGAGGGCTAGGGTCTGTCAGCCCCTTCACCGCTCCTTGCGGAGCCCGCCGAAGGCCAACTGCACGACCGCGTCCACCACTTCGCGCTCGCCCATGCCACGCCCGTCGGGCCGGTACCACTCGACGATCGAATTGATCATCCCGAAGACGAGCCGCGTCGCGAGCCGCACCTCCACGTCGCCGCGCACATCCCCGTCGGCGGCCGCGGCCTTGAGCAGTTCGGCCACTCTGTGGTCGAACTCCCGGCGCCGCTCCAGCGCCCAGCGCTCGGTGCCGGTGTTGCCGCGCACCCGCAGCAACAGCGTCACGTACGGCAGTTCGGCCGTGAGCACCTCGACCATGCGCCGTACGACGTGCTCCAGGCGCTCCACGGCCCGCCCCACGCGCGCGTGCTCCTCGTCGAGGATCCCGAAGAGGCCGTCCAGCGCCCGGCTCACGGCACGGCGCAGCAACTCCTCCTTGCCCGCGACGTGGTGGTATATCGACGACTTGGAGATGCCGGCCGCCTTGGAGAGGTGCTCCATGGAGGTGCCGT
>CBFHCJ010000656.1:0-3991 GCA_965654005.1 uncultured Streptomyces sp.
AGGGCCCCGCGGGCGAACCCGGGGGCCTTGGGCCTTCGCGCGATGGTGCGGAGCGGTGGGGTGGGGAGGGACACCGCCCAGCCGTCCAGAGGGCGCCTCGGGCGCCCCCCTAGTCCAAGGACCGCTTGGTCGCACGGGGCAGCAGGAAGGCCGTCACGGCGGCCGTCGTCAACAGCATCGCGACGCTGATCACGAAGCTGGTGTCCATGCCGTGCCGGAAGCGGGAGGTGTCCCCGATCAGCGCGCCGAACGCCGCCACCGCGAGGCAACTGCCCACCTGGCGGAAGGTGTTGAGCACCGCCGCCGCGGTGCCCGCCCGCTCGGCGTCGATGTTCTCCAGGATCGCCGCCGTCAGCGACGGCACCGCGAGCCCGCCGCCCAGGCCGATCGGGACCAGCAGCAGCACCGGGATCAGGTACGCCGTGGACGACGTGACCGTGAGCATCAGCAGCGAACCGGCGGCCATCACCAACTGGCCGATCGTCATCGGCACCCACGCGCCCCTGCGCGCCGCCAGCTTGACGCCCGCCATGTTGACGATGGAGATCAGCGCGCACATCGGGATGAACATCGCGCCCGTGCTGACCGGGGAGGCGCCCCGCACCTGCTGGAAGTACATGCCGAGCACGAAGATGGCGCCGTAGAACACCGCGTTGATGGTGAAGCCGGCCGCCAGGCAGACCAGCACCGTACGGGACCTGAAGACGCCCAGCGGCACCATCGGGTGCTCGCGCCGCGACTGCGTCACCACGAACACCACCGCCGACACAGCGGCCAGTACCAGAGTGCCCAGCACGTCCGCGCTGCCCCAGCCCGCCCGGCCGCCCTCGATCACGGCGTACGTCAGACCGGCCAGGGACGCCACGACCGACAGCTGGCCGACCAGGTCGACCGGGACCTCGCGGCGCGGCGAGGCGTCGATGCGGGTCAGCAGCGCGAGCCCGATCGCGCCCACCGGGAGGTTCAGGTAGAACACGGCCCGCCAGCTCAGCCCGCTGGTGAGCATGCCGCCGATCACGGGGCCGACGGCGACCGCGACGGAACCGGCGGCCGTCCAGATCGCGATGGCCCGCGCCCGCCTGCCAGGGTCGCTGTAGGTCTGCCGGATCAGCGCGAGCGAGGCCGGCACCATCAGCGCGGCGGCACCGCCCTGCACCATGCGGGCACCGATCAGTGTGCCCAGGTTGGGCGCGATGCCGCAGGCCAGGGAGGCCACGGTGAAGGCGGCGAGCCCCCAGGCGTAGGCCCGGCCGGCGCCGATCCGGTCCGAGAAGGTACCGGCGGACAGCATCGAAGCCGCGAACATCAGCGTGTAGCCGTCGACGATCCACTGCAGGTCGGCCATCGAGCCGCGCAAGCTGTGGGAGATGGCCGGCAGGGCCACGTTGACGACCGAGCCGTCGAGGGAGATGACGAAGAAGGCGAGCAGGGCCGCCGCGAGGACGATGGTGGGCGAGGTGCGCCGCGGGGCGGCGACGGTGGTGTCGACCGAGGCGGTGTCGTTGATGTCGGTCTCGTGCGTGCCGAGTCGGCCGGCGTCACCGGTGCGGGCGTCGGTCTCCCGCCGGGTGCGCTCCAGCCGGGCCGCATCACGACCGAGCAGCGCGACGGTGGCGTCGGAGCGGGTGATTTCCTCGACCACGGCCGTGCCCATGCCGCCGGTGGCGTCGCTGACGGCGATGACGGGGGCGGTGGTGTCCACGGTGTCCTCACTTTCCCGGGGCTTCGCCCCCGGCGCGGGATGCTTGGAGACAGATCAAGTTGCATGGTGACAGCCGGAATTGACGATGCATCAGCGCACGCCCGATGGTCTTGGCGGAGTGCGTCCGGCCTGGTGATGAAGAAGTTAGCCGGGTTCGCAGGCAAGCGCAACCATCTAGTTGGTTTTCTGAGTTCGTCCGCCTCCTCGGAGGCGGCAGGCGGGTCACGCCGTCCGCGACGCGACGGACTCGGCAGGGACGGCGGCAAAGGCGAGAAGTCCTTCCGCGGCGCCATCAGCGCGTTCCGCGGGCGACCCGGCGGACGACCAAGGCGGCCCCCGGAGCGGGCCACGAGCAGCCAAAAAAGGGAGTCCGAAGAACCGGACCCCCTGCACCGCATTGACGAGAGCGCTTGTTGACGCCGCCTCAGACCGACTCCTGCCGCACGCTGTCGATGATCGAGTGCCCGTGCGCGACGATGCCGGCGCGCAGCAGGGCCCAGCCGGACTCCGTGTCACCGTCCGGGCCCAGCATCAGCCGGCGCTGCTGCGGCACGATGAACGGCCAGGACGCGACCCCGATCAGGGCGATGAGCACCCGGGCCGCCACGGCCGGATCGTCGACATCGAGGGCGAGGCTGAGCGCGGCCGTCTTGTGGACGTAGTACGCCTCGCGCTCCTTCTCGTCCGGGATCGGCCGGTCCCGGTAGTGCAGACCCTCCCAGGCCAGCAGTCGCACGAGGTCGGACTTGCGGTGGTAGTCGAAGACCTCGCCGACGTAGGCACGCAGGCCCTCCTCCGTGGTGGGGATGGGGACGACCTCGGACATATGGGCGTACACCCCGGTCATCACGGCAGCGAACAGGTCTTCCTTGTTGCCGAAGTAGGCGTAGATGCGCTGCTTGTTGACGCCGGAGCGTTCCGCGATGCGATCTACGCGCGCACCCGCGAGACCGTACTCGGAGAACTCCGCCTGGGCGGCCGCCAGGAGCTTGGCGCGGGTCTGCTGCCCCTTGGGTGTCTCAGCCATGGGACGAGCGTAGTCCAGAGCGAAACCAACTGGATAGTTCCAAAAAACCAGCTAGGTGGTTGCACATGCTTCCGGGCCAACGGTCCAGTTCGGCGGAGTTCCCGTGCCGTCGGTGGTTTGTCGGTGGCCGTCCACAGCCGTCGGCGGTCTGTCGGTGGTTTGTCGATGGCGGATGGCATCTTGGTCGGCATGACGCGAATCGACAAGAACCCCAGCGACGCCGCCGCGGACGCGGCCGTCACCGTACGGGGGCTGGTCAAGCACTACGGCGAGACCAAGGCTCTGGACGGCGTCGACCTCGATGTGCGCGAGGGCACCGTCCTCGGCGTGCTCGGGCCGAACGGCGCCGGCAAGACCACCCTGGTGCGCTGCCTGTCCACCCTCATCACCCCGGACGCCGGCCACGCCACGGTCGCCGGCTACGACGTCGTACGGCAGCCGCGGCAGACGCGCCGCGTGATAGGCCTCACCGGCCAGTACGCCTCGGTCGACGAGAAGCTCTCCGGCTTCGAGAACCTCTATATGATCGGCCGGCTCCTCGACCTGCCCCGCAAGGAGGCCCGCGCCCGTGCCGACGGGCTCCTGGAGCGGTTCTCGCTCACGGAGGCCGCCAGGCGCCCGGCGTCCACGTACTCCGGCGGTATGCGCCGCCGCCTCGACCTCGCCGCCTCGATGATCGGGCAACCGGCCGTGCTCTACCTCGACGAGCCGACCACCGGCCTCGACCCGCGCACCCGGAACGAGGTGTGGACCGAGGTCAAGCGGATGGTCGCCGAAGGCGCGACCGTGCTGCTCACCACCCAGTACATGGAGGAGGCCGAGCAGCTCGCCTCCGAGCTGACCGTCATCGACCGCGGCAAGGTCATCGCGGGCGGCCGCGTCGACGAGCTGAAGGCGAAGGTCGGCGGCCGTACGCTGCGCATCCGCCCGGCGGACCCGCTGGAGCTGCACCCGACGGCCACGGCGCTCGACGAGCTCGGCCTGACCGCTGCCGGCAACGCGACCGTGGACACCGAGAGCGGCACCGTCCTCGTACCGATCCTCAGCGACGAGCAGCTGACCGCGGTGGTCGGCGCGCTCACCGCCCGCGGCATCACGCTCGCCGGCATCACCACCGAACTGCCCAGCCTGGACGAGGTGTTCCTTTCTCTCACCGGCCACAAGGTCAGTGCCCCGCAGGACGTGTCCGCCGCCCGCGAGGAGGTTGCCGCATGAGTTTCCTGAGTCAACCCCTACGCCGCCATGGGTGTGTCGGAGGCCGT
>CBFHCJ010000657.1:0-3986 GCA_965654005.1 uncultured Streptomyces sp.
CACACCGTGACGCGTGCGCTCGGCCTTGGCGGCCCCCGGGGGTTCCTGGTACGCCTCCGGTGACCGGGCGACGAGGGACCCCACCCGCGACCCGCGACCACTCACCACGACGAAGCCGCACCCGCACTCGGCCCCCCTGCCCCTCGGAGGGAGGGCCGGGGTCTGGGGCAGAGTCCCAGGGTGGTTCGCTGTACGGCTGTTGCGCGCCCGGACCGGCGGGGCCGACGGCAAGCGGGGCGGAGACAGGAGCGGGCGGCGGCCCCGCAGGGCTGGAGCGCGCGCGGCCCGCGACCGCGGGCCGCCGTGATCAAGTAAAGAAACTCTGAACAGCTCACCCCGTGCTGTTCCGTGCTGCGTGTCCTGCCGCTCCGCCGTGCGGCCGGTTCAGCGCCAGCGTCTGCCTTCGTTCAGTCGGTCGTGCAGGCGCTGGGCCTTGGCAGCGGCCTCTTCGGGCGTGTAGTCGCCGCTGAGGCGTTTGCGTTGCTCCATGACGGCACGCATGGCGTCGCGGTGGGCGGTGGCGGCTTCGAATTCGGTGCTGGCTTTGGTGAACCGTTCCTCGGCCGCGGCGAGTTCGGCGGCTACCTCGTCGTCGCTCTTTCCGCTGAGTCGTACCGCTTCCTCGTCCGCCAGGCGCTGGGCCGTCATCTCCTCCAGCGACTCGTTGTAGCGCTTGAGGAATTGATCGCGCGGGCTGAGCTGGCGGACGAAGACGCCTCGGCCCTGCACGGAGTAGATCAGCCCCTCCTCCTTGAGGACCCGCAAGGCGTTCTGCGCGGTGGAGTTGGCGATGCCGTACTGGGCTTGCAGGTCACGGGCGGACGGGAGCTTGGCACCCGGCGCGAGCCGGCCGTCCTGGATCTGTTTGCGGAGCGCGTCCGCGGTCTGCACGTACGGGGGGCGGGGATCGTCAGCGGGGCTGGTGGCCGTCTGCCAGCCGCGCCGGAGGTCACCGAGACCGACGTACTCAGGATCGGACTCGCCGGGATCGACCTCGTCGTCATCCGCTGCGGCCTCCGCCTCCCCTTCGGCCGACTCGTCCTGCGCGCGTACGTAGCTGCCCCGGCCAAGGACGGAGTAGATCAGCCCCTCCTCCTTGAGGAGTCGCAGGGCGTTTTGGACCGTGGAGCTGGCGATTCCGAAGCGTCGTTGCAGCTCGCGCGCGGCGGGGAGCCGCTCGCCTGGGCGCAGCTCGCCGTCGTGGATGGCGGCGCGCAGGACGTCGGCGGCCTGGACGTACGGCGGCCGGGGGTCCTCTCCCAGGGGCAGCTTCATGGCACGAGAGTAGCGGCGTCGGCACTCGCGGCACACCCGGGTGTCCTCGGCGTTCCAGCCGTATCGCTGTAGCGATACGAATCGACTGTTGCGGGTGTAGCGGGTGTGCCGCTATGGTCATGGCGAGTCGATCAAGCGACTCCATCGAACGAGGACGTGATGGCATGGCCATGACTCGAATCCGTGTTGCCCTGCTGCCGTCGGCGGTCTGCATCGCGGGCACCGAGCCGGTACTGAAGATCAAGGACCAGCAGACCGGGGAGGTCGCCACCGATCGGGAGACCGGCTCGTCGCTGTACACGGTGACCGTGATGCTCATGGAGGACGGCCGGGCCGAGGTCCTGAAGATCACCGTCCCGGAGACGGGCCTGGCCACCGGGTTCAAGCCGGGTGCGATGGTGCGGCCCGTCGACCTGTTCGCGACCCCGTGGGCGCGAATCTTCAACGGTCAGCTCTCCGACGGCGTCGCCTACCGGGCCGCCCGCCTGGAGCTGGTGACGGTGGAGGCGGCCCAGTGATCCGCTTCGAAAACCCCGCCCCGGAGCGGGAGCTGTACCCGCTCCGGCCCCTGCCGGGAACCGAGGGCAAGGCCACGTTCGCCGTCTCGGCCGCGGTGCTCGATCTGCTCGGCCTGAGCCCCGAGCAGGCGGCCCGCCTGGACCTGGCCCACATGCTCCGCCTGATACGCGAAGAGGGGGCATGACGTGGAAGCCGTGACGGGATACGCACCGTACGCGCTGCCGATCGCTACTGCGCTGGTTGGTGTGTGGCTGCTGGTGACGGCGGTGCGCTACGTATGGGCCGACCGGGGCACACGGGTGAGCATGCGGCAGGCCGTCCGGGTCCGCTGGGGCTGGGTACGGCTCGCGCGGATGGCCGGGCTGACGGTCACCGACAAGACCCCGGGCCTGCTCGCGCAGATCACCGCGCAGAAGGACAGCACGCCCCCGCCGCGCGTGCTGACTCCCCGGATCAAGGTCAAGGCGGATCAGTTCGGGGTGATCGTCCGGGCGCGCACGCTGCCGAAGGTCGGGCTGGAGGAGTACCAGAAGGCGGCGCGGTTCCTGGCGGACGCCTGGCGGTGCACACGGGTCTCTGTGCTACCGGACGGCCCCGGCAGGGTGGTGATCCGGGGCGTGCGCTCCGACCCGCTAACCACGCCGACCACCCACCGGCCCACCGGCCGCCCGCCCACGGACCTGACGCGCTGGGAACTGGGCGTGGACGAGTACGCCGCGCAGGTGTGCGTGTCCCTGGCCAACGTGCCCGGGGTGACCGTGGCTGGCGTTCCTGGTGCAGGCAAAACCTCAGGGATCAACAAGTTCGTCTGCGACTTCGCGCCGTCGGCGGCCGTGCAGATCGCGACTGCGGACGGCAAGGTGTCACGGTCTTCGGAGGGCGATTACGCCGACCTGGTCAAGCGGATGTTCGCGTTCTGCGGGGACGACCTCGACGAGGCGAACGCGCTGTTCAAGCGCCTGGTGGAGCTGCGCAAGGGGCGCTCGGCAACCATCCGTGACGTGCTGGGCGTGAAGAACATGTGGCACGTCGGCCCCTCGCCGGAGTGGCCTCTCACGGTCCTGATCATCGACGAGGCGCACACGTTCTTCCGCGAGTACAAGGGCAGCGACGCCGCCACCAAGCGCCTGGGTGCGCTGACTGCGGAGAACACCCGGCTGGTGGAAGACCTGGTCAAGAAGGGCCGCAGCGTCGGCGTCCTGGTGATCCTGATCAGCCAGAAGACCACCGGGGACGCCATCCCGACCTTCATCCGCGACGTGTGCCCCATCGGGCTGTCCTTCGCGCAGAAGACGGTGGAAGCTGCGGTGGCCGCGCTGGGTGACGACATCCGTAACTGGCCCGACGCCAGCCCGGTGACCTTGCAGGACCCCGCCTACGTCGGCGTCGCCGTGATGGCGATGCAGGGCCGACCCGGCTACACCCGCATCCGCACCCCCTACGTCTCGGACGCCGACGCGGCCCGCGTCGCCGAGGACACCTGCGATCTGACCGCCGATCCCACCCTCCTCCTTGACGCCCTCGTCGACAACACCGGCCGCAGGCTTCCCGAGAGCGGGCCGGACGGCACCCCCGTCCCGCTCGCCAAGTAGCCCCGAAAAGCCCACGTCAGAAGAGAGGTTGAGGATATGGCGGAGGAACGTTTCACCCGGCGCACCGTGACCGTGGTCATGGCGGTTATCGCCGCGCTGGCCTTCGTCTTCTCCTTCGGTAACGTCTGGGCGCTCGCCCTGCGGCTCGGCGTCCCCCACCCGATCGCGCCGCTGATCGCCCCCATGGTGGACCTATCCGTCGTCGGACTCCTGGTCGCGCTGCGGTTCCTGGCCCTACGCGGCGTGCCTAAGGCCGAGTTGCGGGCCGGCACCCGGCTGCTGCACCAGTGCGGCCTGCTCACCCTCGCGCTGAACACCGCCGAACCGCTGCTGACCGGACGCAACGGACGAGCCTGCCTGGACACCGTCGCCCCGCTCCTGCTCCTCGGCTGGGGCCACGTCGGCCCCGCCTTCCTCGCCCAGTTCCACACCCTCCCCCGCCCCACTCCGCACCTGGAGGCCGCCGCCCCCATCTCCGAGCCGGTGCCCGACGAAGCACCCACCCCCGAACCCGCACCCCCGACGCCCATCCCGGCCGTCGCCGCCTCCCCGGCCGAGGCGCCGCAGCCCGCCCCGGCTCCGGCCGCCGCTCTGCCCGTC
>CBFHCJ010000658.1:0-3981 GCA_965654005.1 uncultured Streptomyces sp.
CACGCCGCTCTTGGTCAGGTCGAACGGGAAGCGGGCGATGACACAGCGCATGATGCCTCATAGGGAGAAGGGGAGACGGGGCCGCCCGCCGTGAAGCGGTTCAGCGGGAGAGGGCGAGGACGCCCAGAGCGTTACCGTGTTCGTCGACCACGGGCAGGGCCCCGAGCCGGCGGCAGCGCATCGCACCCTCGGCTTCGGCCCTCGTGGTCAGCGGCGAGACGAAGGGCCCGATGACGTCGGCGATGTCACGCAGACGGATCCGGTCCGGGTATCCGGAGCTGTCCCGGACGGCGGTGAGCCGGGCTTGGGTGACCAGGCCGGTGCACAGGCCGTCCTCGTCACAGACGACCAGATGACCCGTACGGGCGGCGGCCATCACAGACAGTGCCACCTCCACGGTCATGTCCTCCCAGACCTGCGGTCCGGCGGCGTCCATGGCGTCGGCCACCGTGCTGTGCACGGGGTGGGCGCTCGCCGGGCGGGTCTGCATCTGGACCAGCGTCAAAGGGTGCCTCCTGCGGAGTTGGGTCGGCTTCCTGATCTGAAGGTTCTATGCGGCCGCACCGGCGGTGGGCTGCCGTACGGGTGCGCGGCGGGCCGCCGAAGCGGGGCGACGTCGGCCGCGTGAGGTGGCGCCACGCTTCTTGGGGCGTTCGACCACCGGTGCGGTGATGACGACCGGGATGCCGGTCGGGGTCTGGGCGCCGGTGATGCGGTGCAGGGCTTCTTCGCCGACGCGGACCTGGGTGGTCTGCGGGACGATGCCGGCCGCTGCCATGAGGCGGGTCATACTGCGGCGCTGGTTCGGGGTGACCAGGGTGACGACGCTGCCGGACTCGCCGGCACGGGCCGTACGGCCGCCGCGGTGGAGGTAGTCCTTGTGGTCGGTCGGAGGGTCGACGTTGACGACGAGGTCGAGGTTGTCGACGTGGATGCCGCGCGCCGCGACATTGGTCGCTACCAGCACGTTGACGTGCCCGGTCTTGAACTGCGCCAGTGTGCGGGTGCGCTGCGGCTGCGACTTCCCGCCGTGCAGGGCGGCGGCCCGTACCCCGCTGTTCAGGAGATGCTCGGTGAGGCCGTCGACGGCGTGCTTGGTGTCGAGGAACATGATCACGCGGCCGTCACGTGCGGCGATCTCGGTGGTGGCCGAGTGCTTGTCGGCGCCGTGGACATGCAGCACGTGGTGCTCCATCGTCGTGACCGCGCCGGCCGAGGGGTCGACGGAGTGCACGACGGGGTCGCTGAGGTAGCGGCGCACGAGCAGGTCGACGTTGCGGTCGAGGGTGGCGGAGAACAGCATGCGCTGGCCCTCGGGGCGGACCTGGTCGAGAAGGGCGGTGACCTGCGGCATGAAACCCATGTCGGCCATCTGGTCGGCCTCGTCGAGGACAGTGATGGAGACCCGGTTCAGCCTGCAGTCGCCGCGGTCGATGAGGTCCTTGAGGCGTCCCGGTGTGGCGACGACGACCTCGGCGCCACCGCGCAGCGCGCTCGCCTGCCTGCCGATCGACATCCCGCCCACCACCGTGGCCAGCCGCAGCTTCACGGAGCGGGCGTACGGGGCCAGCGCGTCGGTGACCTGCTGCGCCAGCTCACGCGTCGGTACGAGGATCAGCCCCAGCGGCTGCCTGGCCTCGGCGCGCTGCCCGGCAGTACGGGCCAGCAGCGCCAGCCCGAAAGCGAGGGTCTTGCCGGAGCCGGTGCGGCCACGGCCGAGGACGTCCCGGCCGGCGAGGGAGTTCGGCAGGGTCGCGGCCTGGATCGGGAACGGTACGGTCACGCCTTGCGAGCCGAGCGCGGCCAGCAGCTCCCGGGGCATGTCGAGATCGGCGAAGCCCTCCACGGCGGGAAGCGCGGGAGTGATCGTCTTGGGGAGGGCGAACTTCCCCTGGACCGTGGCGGGCCGGCGGCCGTAACCGCCGGAGCGGCTCGGCCCGCCGGACCGGCGCGGGGCCGACGAACCGAATCGGCTGCCACCCCTTCCGGAGTCGGCACCGCCGTTACGGGTGCGGGCGAAGCGGTCGTTCGTGCGTGTGCGGTTCATACGGAACCTTCCTCGATACGGGCACATATCAAGGAATTCCCGCAGCGATGAGCGGCACGGAGAATTGCAAGAATGGGCCGGTGGAACGCGACAGCGAATCTAGCCGACGGAAAATCCGTGCGTGCGCTGGCGCTGAAATGAGTGGCGCGATGTGGACGCAATATTCGGGCGTCCACCCACTGCGGGGAATGCGAGCAGCTGGGGCCCGCACCCCGAAGGATGCGGGCCCCAGCTGCAAAGTGCGCGTCAGTGATCAGGCGAGAACGATGTTCTCGGCCGTCGGGCCCTTCTGGCCCTGCGCGATGTCGAAGGTCACCTTCTGGCCCTCGAGCAGCTCTCGGAAGCCCTGGGCGGCGATGTTCGAGTAGTGGGCGAACACGTCAGCGCCGCCACCGTCCTGCTCGATGAAGCCGAAGCCTTTTTCCGCGTTGAACCACTTCACGGTACCAGCAGCCATGTCGTTTCTCCTTTGGGGCAGTGCATCGGGGTCCGCACTGCGCGGACACCGCGTCGCCGCGATGATCACCCCACCCGGAAAAAGACCGGATACACAACGCTTCCAGCGGTACAGAAACCGACCGGAGAGCATTTGAAATTCGGGAACCACAACTGCAACTGAGATGGACAGTAGCACGCCGCAGCGGCCTGTGTGCGGTGATTAATCCCACTCCACTTATTGCGGCAGAGAATCTGTCTGCATGTTCCGTTGAAATCTCCCCTCGCGGGCACAGCTATTGATTCACCCGGAGCGCAACGTTTCGGGGAGAGCACGGGTATGCTCAGAAAAAGGCTCTGCCGGTCTCGTGGGAGAAGGTCCGGAGGGAAGGGCCTGCCTGCTGCACTCCCAACAGTCGGGCCACTCCCACGACGTCGGGCATGCTGTGTGCCCGTCGCGGCATTGAGACAGGTGCACTTCCCCAGCCCGCACGCATCGCCAGTGGCCTCGAACGGGACCTGGACGTCATCGCCGGTCTCTCCACCCCCCGGAACGCCGGCGTCACGTGGTCTCACCGATCCTACGAATGACCGGCGTGGACCCGCGCTAGAACGGTAGGACCAGCTCAGAGGCTATTTCTCTGAGCCGAGCGCTCGGTGGCACGATCAAAGGCCCCCTGCGGGCCTGCCGCTCTAGCCTCCTGCGCCTGTCCCCAGCTGGCCATCCGCGAAGCCACCCGAGCACGATCAAGCTCGTCGACATCGACCCCGGCCGGGCTACCCGTGCAGGTCAGTCATCACTGGGTGGTCGGACATCCTTATGGGCGAGCCTGCCCGGTCTGCGGCAGGGCAGGTGCACGCGATGGGATTCCTCGGCAGCAGCGAACGCGTCATGGAGCGATGGACAAGCAACCTGTGGGGCTTCTTGCTGCCCGCCAAGCACGAGCGGGGCGAGGCCGTGGCCATGCTACTGCGGCAGTGTGACGACAACGCCCTGATCGTCGGCCGGCAGCGCGTCGTGGTGCCCAACGACTTCGTCATCGAACTGCTCCCGGAGATCCACCAGCAGTTGTCGGCCAGCGCTTGGCCGGTGGCGCCCGTCCTCGCCAACCAGGTGCGCCGCCACGCCGCCGAACGGGGCTATACCTTCGCCGGTCCGGTCGCCGTCGACCTGCGCCCCGCGCCGGACGACACGGCCCTGCGGTTCCGCATCCACAGCCGCATTACTCCAGCCGAGGGGCAGCCGCAGCCTATGGGGGCTCACACGACGCGATGACCAGCTGGTCCTGCCACCGGCACTTCTCAGGGCCCGCGGTGGAACGGGCACTGGCGTCCTACACCGCCACCGTCACGGTGTCCGGCCCCGCCGCCAGCGGAAACCCGGTCACCCCGCCGGCGTGTTACACCGACAGCTCCTGCACGAGGTGCCGGCCGAACCCGCCCGGGGCTCGTCGATGAATTAGTAGGTTTCTTGCGGTAGTTGGACTCGTTGATGCGGT
>CBFHCJ010000659.1:0-3980 GCA_965654005.1 uncultured Streptomyces sp.
CGAACTCGGCCTGCTTGAAGGGCGGCGCGACCTTGTTCTTGACGACCTTGCAGCGAGTGCGGTTACCGACTGCCTCCGTGCCGTCCTTCAGGGTCTCGATGCGGCGGATGTCGATGCGCACCGAGGCGTAGAACTTCAGCGCGCGGCCACCCGTCGTGGTCTCCGGGGAGCCGAACATCACGCCGATCTTCTCGCGAAGCTGGTTGATGAAGATCGCCGTGGTCTTCGACTGGTTGAGAGCACTGGTGATCTTCCGGAGGGCCTGGCTCATCAGGCGGGCCTGCAGACCCACGTGCGAGTCGCCCATCTCGCCCTCGATCTCCGCACGAGGGACGAGCGCGGCGACGGAGTCGATGACGATGAGATCGAGCGCGCCGGAGCGGACGAGCATGTCCACGATCTCCAGTGCCTGCTCGCCGTTGTCCGGCTGGGAGAGGATCAGGTTGTCGATGTCGACGCCCAGCTTGCGCGCGTACTCGGGGTCGAGGGCGTGCTCGGCGTCCACGAAGGCGACCTGGCCGCCGGCCTTCTGCGCGTTCGCCACCGCGTGCAGGGTCAGGGTCGTCTTACCGGAGGACTCCGGCCCGTAGATCTCCACCACACGGCCGCGCGGCAGGCCGCCGACACCGAGGGCCACGTCGAGCGCGGTCGACCCGGTCGGGATGACCTCGATGGGCTCCTTCGACCGCTCGCCCATGCGCATGACCGCGCCCTTGCCGAATTGTCGTTCAATCTGTGCGAGCGCGGCGTCCAAGGCCTTCTCGCGGTCGGTTCCTGCCATGGGTTCCACCCGGTTTGCTTGAGTCGATCGCTTCACGTCAAAGACGCTAACGCCTGCCACTGACAATGCGCCCCGACGCCCGCCCGGCCTGTGGATAACTCGGGCACTTCTCCATGAAAACCGCGTCGAAATCCCCGCCGAGAGCCTCGCCGGAGCCTCTATAAGAATGTATGTTCGATTTTCGTGTCAAGCGCGCACCACTGGCTCCTTCCCGGGGCGTACGACGGCCGCCTCCGGCCGTACGACGACCGCGCGGACCGTGGCGCCGAGGCATCTGGGCGGCGCTCACCTGGTGAGTCTCAGGAAGCCGCCCTCATCAGGGAAACCGCCGCCGCAGGCGCGCGGCAAGGCCGCCCGAGCCACGTATTCGACGCCCGTGGACCCGGGGGTCGTCGGTGACGTCGTACCGCTTCACATACGCCCCCAGGAATGCCTGCAGCGTGGCCACCGCGGGGATGGAGATCAGCGCGCCGACCGCGCCGAGGAGGGCGGTGCCCGCGATGACCGACCCGAAGGCGACCGCGGGGTGGATGTCCACGGACCTCGCGGTCAGCTTGGGCTGCAGCATGTAGTTCTCGAACTGCTGGTAGACCACGACGAAGCCCAGCACCCACACCGCGTACCAGGGGGCCACGGTGAAGGCGATCAGCATCGGCAGGGCGCCCGCGAGGTAGGTGCCGATGGTGGGGATGAACTGGGAGACCAGGCCGACCCAGACGGCGAGCACGGGCGCGTACGGAATGCCCAGCGCCGCCAGAAGGACGTAGTGCGCTATGCCCGAGATCAGTGCCATCAGTCCGCGCGAGTAAAGGTAGCCGCCCGTTTTGTCGACGGCGATCTCCCAGGCGCGCAGCACCTCTGCCTGCCGGGCGGGCGGCAGCACCGAGCACAGCGCTCGCCGCAGCCGCGGCCCGTCGGCGGCGAAGTAGAACGAGAACAGTGCGATCGTCAGCAGCTGGAAGAGGCCGCCCAGGACCTGCGCGGAGACGTCCAGGACGCCGGTGGCGCTGTTCTGGACGTACTTCCTGAGCCAGTCGGAGTGGACCAGGCTGTCCTGCACGTCCACGCGCCTGAGGTCGCTGTGGAAGGTCGTGTTGATCCAGTTGATGACGGAGTCGAGGTAGCCCGGGAAGCCCTCGACCATCTTGATGATCTGGCCCGCGAGCATCGAGCCGAGCAGCGTGACGAACCCGGCGACGGCGATCATCAGACCGAGGAAGACCAGGAACGTGGCCAGCCCCCGCCGCATGCCGTGGGCAGCCATCCAGCTCACCGCTGGCTCGATGGCGAGCGCCAGGAAGAACGCGATGAGGAGGTTGATCAACAGGCCGGTGATCTGGTGGAACGCCCAGCTTCCCAGCTGGAACGCGGCGATCAGGGCGAGGGCCAGCACCATGGCGCGCGGCAGCCATCGCGGCATGCGGGCACCCGGCACGGCGCCCTCACCGGCCGGGGTCGGGTCGGGAGGCGTCATGCCGAGCGGCGATTCCTGCTGGGGGACCTGCGCGGTCTCGTCTGTCGGGGCCACGGAGCAAGTGTCTCCGACGCCACCGACATCCTGGGACCGCCTGCGGATCTTCGGGCCCTTCAGCGCATCTCGTGCGGAACGTCCATGGCAGTGCACACCGCGCGCCACACGTCCTTGGCCGCCCAGCCGGCGTCCAGCGCCTGGTGCGCCGTGCGCCCGCCGAGCTCCGACATGACGTGATCGCGCGCGAAGTTCTCGGCGTACGCCTCACCGAAGTGATCCGCCATCCGCTGCCAGAAGACCGTCAACCGCATGAGTCAAGTATCACGCCCCTGAGAGTGGGCCCTGGCCGGGACCGCTTGCCGAGACCGCTTTCCGTCCTACGGTCTGATCCATGGCCGAATCCGGAGCATCCCCCCTTCCCCCTGCGCCCTCGGCGCCCTCCTCGCTGGCGCGCGCCGAGCAGTTCGTCTGGCTCACCGCGCGCGTGCTGGAGCAGCGCCGGTTCGCGTACCACTTCCTCGGCGGCGGCGCCGACCCGGTGGAGACCGCGCTCGCCGCCTACCGCAACGAGGACGAGGGCTACGGCCACGCCCTGGAACCCGATCTGCGCGGGCCGGTCAGCCAGCCCCTGCACACCGCGCACGCGCTGCGCGTCCTCGACACGATCCGGCGCTGCGGCGGGCAGCGCGTGGAGCGCGTGTGCCGCTATCTGACCGCCGTGTCGACGCCGGACGGCGCGCTGCCGGCGATCCATCCCAGCCAGCGGGGCTATCCGGCGGCTCCGTTCGTGCCGATCGTCGACGACCCGCCGAGCGACCTCCTCGCCACGGGTCCTGTGGTGGGCCTGCTGCACCGCAACGAGGTGTGGCACGCATGGCTGTTCCGGGCCACGGACTTCTGCTGGCAGGCCGTCGAGTCCCTGGAGAAGTCGCATCCGTACGAGATCGAGGCGGCCGTGGCGTTCCTGGACTCGGCGCCCGACCGCCCGCGCGCGGAGGCGGCCGCCGACCGCCTGGGCCGCCTGGTGCGTGAACAACGACTCGCGGTCCTGGACCCGGGCGACCGGGAGGCATGTCCGGTGGCCCCCGGGTACGCGCCCGGGGAGCACCACTTCCCGTACGACTTCGCGCGTACCCCGGACTCCCTCGCGCGCGCGTGGTTCACCGACGAGGAGATGGCACGCGCCCTGGACTTCCTGGCGGCCGAGCAACAGGAGGACGGCGGCTGGCCCATCCAGTGGCGCCAGTGGGCTCCGGGCACCGCCCTGGAGTGCCGCCCCATGGTGACCATCGAGGCGCTGCGCACCCTGCGGGCATACGGGCGGGTCATCGGCTGACGGGGGCGGGATCGCCGGGCGCCCACCATGAGCCGGCGCGTCGGCGGTCTCAACGCGCAGGCTCCCCGACGGGCAGCTTCAGCAGCCGCCGCATGCGCCATCCCAACGCGCACGCCCTTCGACGGTCAGCAAGCCCGGCTCGCGTACGACCCCACCCACGCCTGTCAGCCCTACAAACCCGGGCAACCGTCCAGCACCGACGCATACGCCATCCCAACACGCGTGCTGACCCGGCCGGCGTCCAGCCCGGCCCGCGAGCAGGCCCTACGCGAACCCGGCAGGTGTGCGTGCCAGACGGGCGTCCAGGGCGGGCGCGCGTTCGGTCCAGTGCGAGTGCGGCCCCGGCGGGCCGCCGGGCCCTGCGGGGTGCGGCCCTGACGTCCGCTCAGCCC
>CBFHCJ010000660.1:0-3978 GCA_965654005.1 uncultured Streptomyces sp.
GGGCGCGGGCCAGTCGGCCTCGCCGCGCATGCGCCCCGCGGCCCTGCCGAGCAGGACCATCGAGCCCGGACCGACCGGCAGGGCCGTGCCGCCGGTCATGGTCTGGCGCAGGTCGTCGCCCTTGCGGCATGGGCTCCAACTCCCCCTCTACTGGTGCCAGATGACGGCCAGCGTCTTGCTCACCGCGCACACGAGCGCGAAACCGATCGCCCAGCCGTACGCACCGGCGAGGGCCGACGCGGCCACCCCCGCCCCGAACCAGAGCAGTTCGAAGCCGACGCGGACGGCGCCGCGCGTCTTGTGCTTCGCCTTCTGCGCCCCGAACTGCCCCCAGAGCACGACCAGTACGGCGGGTGCGCCAAGACCGAGCAGCCAGGCGAGCGGTGTCGCCACGTCACGCGTGAACCCCCAGTAGCCGACGGTGACGAGGGCGCCGAGCTCGATGAGGAAGAGGACGGCCAGGTTCGCTGCCTTCATGGCGGCAGTATCACCTGCCCACGCGCACGGCCGCCACGGCTCTCGTGCTCGATCGCCGGACGAACGTGGTGTTCAGGAACGGCTCGGGTCCTCGGCGTTCTCCTCACTCTCCTCGCTCTCCTCGCCCAGCAGTTCCCTGGCCAGCAATGTCGCGCCCGCCACCGCGCCCGGCATCAGGAAGACGGCGACGAAGGGGACCAGGAAGGCGATGCCGAGGGGTGTGCCGAAGCTCCAGACGAGGAGTTTGCGGGAGCGCAGGAGGGCGAGGCGTTCGCGGAGTTCGACGCCGCGGCGCTGGAGGGCGATGCCGGTGAGCTCCTCGGTGAGGAAAAAGCCCGTGACGAGGAAACCGATCACGGGGACGACGGTCTGACCGACGAAGGGGAGGAAGCCGAGGGCGAAGAGGAGCGCCCCCCAGAGCGCGGCGCGTACGAGGATGCGGAGGCTGTCGCGGGCCGAGATCCAGAGTTCGCGGCGGAGGGGCAGGTCCGATCGCGGTGCCGTGCCGTCCGGGGAGACGTCGCGGTCGACCTTCTCCGAGAGGCTCTCGTAGAAGGGCTGGCCTATGAGAAGCGTGACCGCGGTGAAGGTGAGGACCGCGAGAAGGAGGCCCAGGGCGAACAGAACGACCGTGAGGAAGCCACGGAACAGGCCCGGCCAGGGGCTCGACCAGTCATCGGCGAACGGGGTGGCCCAGGCGACGAAGTCCTCGCCCCAGACGGCGAGGGCGACCAGCGCGGCCGCGTAGAGGACCAGCGTGACCAGGCCCGGGAGCAGTCCGAAGTCGTACTGCCTGCCGTGCCGGGCCACCCATCGCTGACCCTTCAGAAGATGACCGAATCCCACCCCAAGATCACGCATGGGAAAACTTTACCGAGGCGCTCCGGCGCGGCTACGCCGGTGTCACCGCCACCACCGTCCCTTGGTCCGCCGCCGGTGACACCGCCGCCGAGACCCGTACCGCCGTCGCCCGCGCGAAGCGTCCTGTGCGGGAGGCTGCGGACAGGAGCAGCGGCTGGATCTGTTCCAGACCGGCGACCAGCAGCTCCTCGCCCGCCAGCAGCACCGGGTGGGCCGCATTCGTCGCGGCCGCCGCCGCTTCCGTGAGGTCGGCCAGCGGTGGCAGGGGCGCCCGGACCGCGGTCGCGCCCACGGCCGCCGCCCGTTCCGCGAGCCCCGCCTGGAGCGGCATCAGGGGTGCCGGCCCGGACGTCAACGCGTCGGCGATGCGACGGAGTTCCGGCGCCGAGTCGCGCAGCACCTCCGCCGCGGCCCGGATCACCGGGGCCAGGGCGAGAAGCGTGCCCGCCACCATTCCTGCCGTCGCGGGCAGCAGCGGTGAGGTCGCCTCCACCAGCTCGCCGAGGACGGCCGCGACCTCCTCCACCGCCGGTTCGACCGCGTCGAGCACCGGCAGCAGACTGTCGCCCAGCGCGGTCAGCAGCGCCTGCGCCGGTTCGCTGACCGGGTGCACCGCCAACGGCGCGCCGGTCGTGCCCAGCCGGGTCAGCGTGTCGACGAGCCGGTAGAAGGCCTCCTGCGCCTGCGGCGACGCGCTCGCCTCCGCCAGTTCCGCCGTGGTCTGCCGCAGTACGCGCAGGCGCCTCGGCCCCCGACCCGTCCCGCGGATCGAACGTGTTGACGGCGATCTTCGTGATGTTCCCGGCCGTGTCCAGGAGCTGGGCGGCGATCTCGGTGGTGCTGCGCGCCAGGCGCACCACGTCGCCCCTGGCGCTCGCGGATCGCGTGCGTTCGGACAGGCGTGAGCTCCTGACACTCCCCGGACAGCCGCCTACTCGGCCTCGGGCTCCCCGACGGTCCAGGGCCGTCTCGGTTGGCGGCCCCGGCGGAGGACCGTCATACGGATTCGGTGTTGAGGACGCGCCCGGCGGGGCTGCGGGTGTGGGCCCACGCCGGCAGGGCGGTCAACGCCCCAATTGCCAGCAGGATGACGAGTGCGGCGGTGAGCAGCCACGCCGCCGGGGGCATGACCATCGTGGGGCTGAAGAGCCAGAACAGGACGAGCCCGGCCGGAACACCCGCCACCAACCCGGGCACAGCGGACAGGAGTTGGGTGAGGCAGAGTGCCGTGACGACCTGGCCGGGCGTGGCACCGAGGGTGCGGGCGATGGTCAGCGCGCGCCGGGCCTGCACGGCGGTGCTCCAGCCGAGCACCAGGGTGTTGAGCGCGGACATCGCCACCAGCGCGAGGGTGACGGCGAGCAGCACCCGGCCGGTCACAACAACCCGCACGTCGACGAGGGTGGACGGCCCGAAGTCGTCGCCCGTGTCGGGTAGGTCGCGAAAGGTGAGCAGCGTGGTGACCATGAGGCCGGTGGCGGCCGTGCTGAGTGAGATCAGGGCGGCGCGGCCGGGCCGACGGGAGAGCAACCACACGCCGAGCAGCAGCGAGGTGGGAAGGTGCGCCGTCACGGCGGTGAGTCCCGGGTGGTGCGTGGGTGCGTGCGCGGCGTCGGCCAGCGCGCGGACGGTGCTGGTGCGTGCGGAGCGCAGGGCGGGGCCGAGCGTACTGACCAGGGCCACCATGCCGGAGAGGAACGTCACGGCGAAGACGGTGTCGGAGGTCGGAGGAGTGATGGTGGTGAGCAACCCGGCGCTGGGAGCAGCCAGTTCGGGGGCGAGGACAGTCCCAATGGCCAGTCCGAGCACGGTGGCAAGAACGGTCAGCAGCAGGTACTGCGCCAGCAGTACGGCGGCTACGGTGCCCGGGGTGGCGCCGACCGCCTTGAGCAGCCCGGCACGCCGGTTGTCACGGGCGGCGCGCACGGCGGCGAGCGCGGCGAGGCCGACGATCGCGGCGGCGGCGAGCAGCCAGCCGCCGATGACCAGAACGGGCTGGGTGAACCTGATCATCTTCGCGTCCTGGTGGAGCGTGTCCTGCCAGGCGATGTAGTGGACCCACGCGTCGCCCACCACGTCCGGGGTGGACACGGAGTCGATGAACCTGAGGGTCGCGGCAGGGGCTGACAGTTTCAGGTAGAGAAGGTTGACGCCAGGGGCGTCACCCGCCGCCGCGCGGGCGTCGGCGGTGGTGAGCCAGACCATCCCGCCGTCGTTCTCCGGCCCGCTCCCCTGCGCCGGGTCTCCCCACGGGTACACCGAGGTGGACGCGCTGATCGCGATCCCGACGACCGGCATGCCGCGCCCGCTGACGGTGACGCGGTCACCGACACGCACGCCGAGCGCCTGCGCGAAGCCGCGTTCGAGCACCGCGCCGCCGGGACGCAGCCAGGTACCGGAGGTCACAAGCGGCCGGTCCACGGGGCCCGGTGAGACGTCGCGTCCCTCGACGGCGGAGTGCACGCTGCGGCCGTGCGCCCGGATGGTGGTGTCGAACGCGAAGTACGGGCCGGCGTGCGTGGCCACACCGGGCGCATGCATGAGGCGCGCGGCCGGACCGGACGCGTCCGGGTCCGTCATCACGGCGGTGATGTCCGGGCCGGCGGCGGCCGCTCGGGTGTTGGCGTACGCGGTGGAGAC
>CBFHCJ010000661.1:0-3976 GCA_965654005.1 uncultured Streptomyces sp.
GCGTGCCCCCAACGGGATTCGAACCCGTGCTACCGCCTTGAAAGGGCGGCGTCCTAGGCCGCTAGACGATGAGGGCTATCGGCCCGCCTGGGCGCTTCTCAGCGCGTCGGGGACGTGAGAAGCATATGGGATGGGAGGAGGGTTCGCCAAAACGGTTTAGGGGGCGCTCGGCGTCGGGGACGCGCCGGAGCGGCTCGGGCTCGCGCCGGAGCGGCCCACGGGGGCGGTGGTCAAGGCGTGGCGCTCGGGGTGGGGGTGCTCGGGGCAGTGGTGGCGTCCGGCTGGTTCTCTTCGGGCAGGTGGCGCGTCACCGAAGTCAGCCCCAGCCCAGTTCGTGGAGTCGCGCGTCCTCGATGCCGAAGTGGTGCGCCACCTCGTGGACGACCGTCACGGCCACTTCCTGGACCACGTCCTCCGTCGTCTCGCAGTAGCGCAGGGTCGGGCCCATGTAGATCGTGATGCGGTCCGGGAGGACTCCGGCGTACCACTCGCCGCGTTCCGTGAGCGGGGTCCCCTCGTACAGGCCCAGTAGCTCCGGGTCATCGGTGGGTGGCTCGTCCTCCACGAAGACGGCCACGTTGTCCATGACCCGCGTCAGCTCCGGCGGGATCTGGTCCAGGGCCTCACTCACCAGTTCTTCGAACCTGTCGCGCGTCATCTGCAGCACAGGGCCATTGTCCAGGACGATCGCGCAGGCCGGGGATCAGATGCGGAACCTTTCGTGCTGTGGCGTGCGGCCCCGGCAGGCGCCACGGGGGCACGGCCGGGGCCTGTGATCAGTGCGTCGGCATGGTCGCCCTTCATCGGCGTTCCGGGGCACCTGCCGCTCATCTGGCGACGTGAGCAGCGATCGCGCGGCCAGGGCTTGCCGTTCCCGATCCAGTACGCGTCGTACGACATCCGGGCCCCGCACTCTGCGCAGTGGAGGAAGCGGGCGCGTGTCCTCATGCGGGCGGCGGGAGTTGGACAGGAGGACTCTTCGTTCACCCCGGAGGTGGCTGCCCGTGCGCGCCTGTTACGTACCCGTCCGACTGGCCGCCGCGGTCATGGCCGTCGCCGCGGCCGCCGGCTGCGTGAGCGTGGGGGACGACGCGGGCAGGCCCTCGCCGTCGCACCCGGCGGGACGGCACGGTGACGCGGCGCCGGACGGTGGGTCCGCGGTGAGTGGGGGCGGGAGCGCGGGCGGGCGCGGGACGGCGGCCAAGAGGGGCTCGCCCAGGCCTGGTGAGTCCGCGTCCGACGCCTCCGCGTCGCCCTCCGCGTCGGAGTCCGGGAACGGCGCCGAGGGGGCCAACGGGGGCAAGCCGACCGGCAAGGGGACGTCGGGCGACGGCAAGGGCAGCGGCGGTGTGGTGCCGCCCGCGCCGACCGAGGGTGAGCCGGACCCTCCGCAGACGTCGGAGGCGCCGTCGCCGACGCAGGAGCCGGATCCGCCGCCGCCGTCCCCGACGGCCGCGGAACCGTCGTCCTCGGCGCACGAGCAGGCCACACAGCTGGTGGAGCGGGTACCGGCGCCCAGAGCGGGGAATCCGGCGGTGTAGGCGTTCGGTGGTGCTCACGGCCGCCGGACAGGCCCTGGGGGCGGCCGTGTGGTGAGAGTCACCCGGGGCGCGCGGCGACCGGTTTGCATTTGACGGGGGCGGGTGCGTATCTTGGTAGATCGTTTGATCCCATTTGCCCGGCGCCAACAAAGACGCGCCGCGTGTGGCGCGTACTCTCCCTCGCCGTGGCCGGACCGCATAGAGGCGGTCGATTGTGACTTTCACGGAGTTTGGGCGCGTGCCGTGAACTCCGGAAGGTTCGCATTTCGCATGTCTGTTGCCAGTACTGAGGGCATTGTCCTGCCCGAGGACACCCAGGCCGATGAGGCCGCCGACCAGACCTCCGCTCCCGAGGTCACCTTCGCCGATCTCGGTCTGCCCGAGGGCATCGTGCGCAAGCTCGCGCAGAACGGCGTGACCGTCCCCTTCCCGATCCAGGCCGCGACCATCCCGGACGCCCTGGCCGGCAAGGACATCCTCGGCCGTGGCCGCACCGGCTCCGGCAAGACCCTCTCCTTCGGTCTGCCGACCCTGGCCACGCTGGCCGGGGGCCGCACCGAGAAGCACAAGCCCCGCGCCGTCATCCTCACGCCGACCCGCGAGCTGGCCATGCAGGTCGCAGATGCGCTGCAGCCGTACGGCGACGTCCTCGGCCTGAAGATGAAGGTCGTCTGCGGCGGTACGTCGATGGGCAACCAGATCTACGCCCTCGAGCGCGGCGTGGACATCCTGGTCGCCACCCCCGGCCGCCTGCGCGACATCATCAACCGCGGTGCCTGCTCCCTAGAGGACGTGCGGATCGCCGTGCTCGACGAGGCCGACCAGATGTCCGACCTGGGCTTCATGCCCGAGGTCACCGAGCTGCTCGACCAGGTGCCTGCGGGCGGTCAGCGGATGCTGTTCTCCGCGACCATGGAGAACGAGATCAAGACCCTCGTCGAGCGGTACCTGAACGACCCGGTCTCGCACGAGGTCGACGCCGCCCAGGGCGCCGTCACGACCATGTCGCACCACATCCTGATCGTGAAGCCCAAGGACAAGGCGCCGGTCACGGCCGCGATCGCCTCCCGCAAGGGCCGCACCATCATCTTCGTGCGCACCCAGCTGGGCGCCGACCGCGTCGCCGAGCAGCTGCGCGACGCCGGCGTGAAGGCGGACGCGCTGCACGGCGGCATGACCCAGGGCGCACGCACCCGGACGCTGGCCGACTTCAAGGACGGGTACGTGAACGTGCTCGTCGCGACGGACGTCGCGGCCCGTGGCATCCACGTCGACGGGATCGACCTCGTGCTGAACGTGGACCCCGCCGGGGACCACAAGGACTACCTGCACCGTGCCGGCCGTACGGCCCGTGCCGGCCGTACGGGCACGGTCGTCTCCCTCTCACTGCCGCACCAGCGGCGCCAGATCTTCCGGCTGATGGAGGACGCGGGCGTCGACGCCTCGCGCCACATCATCCAGGGCGGGGCCGCGTTCGACCCCGAGGTCGCCGAGATCACCGGTGCCCGGTCCATGACCGAGGTCCAGGCCGAGTCCGCCGGGAACGCGGCGCAGCAGGCCGAGCGTGAAGTCACCCAGCTGGCCAAGCAGTTGGAGCGCGCCACGCGGCGCGCGGCCGAGCTGCGCGAGGAGGCCGACCGGCTGGTCGCGCGGGCCGCGCGGGAGCGGGGCGAGGACCCGGAGGCGGCGGTCCAGGCTGCTTCCACCGCGTCGCCGGAGGCCGTCGAGGCGTCGGCCGTCGAGATCGCCCTGCCGGAGCAGCCGACGGCTCGGGACGTCGAGCGCGTCGAGCGTGCCGATCGTGCGGAGCAGGGCGAGCGCGAGGAGCGTGCGGCCGTCGTGCCGTCGTACGAGCGTCGTGAGCGCCGGGACGAGCGCGGCGGGTTCGGCCGTGACCGTGACCGTGGTTTCGACCGTGACCGTGACCGTGGTTTCGAGCGTCGGGACGGTGACCGTGGTGGCCGTTCGTTCGAGCGGCGTGACGACCGTGGCGGTTTCCGTCGTGACAACGACCGTGACCGTCGCCCCTTCGACCGTGACCGCCGCGACAGCGAGCGGGGCGGCGACCGTGGTGGCCGTTCGTTCGAGCGGCGTGACGACCGTGGCGGCTTCCGTAGCGACAACGACCGGCGTTCGTTCGAGCGGCGCGACGACCGCGGCGGTCACCGGGGCAGCGACCGTCCGTTCAACCGCGACCGCCAGGGCGACCGCCCCGGCGACCGCCCCGGCTTCCGCTCCGGCACCCACGACCGCCCGTACGGCCGTCGTGACGACCACCGCGGCACGAGCGCGTTCGGCCGCCGCGAGGACAAGCCGCGCTGGAAGCGCAACGGCTGACAGGTCACCCGATCCACGAAGGGACCGCACGACTCCGGTCGTGCGGGCCCTTCCGTTTTCCGGTCCTTCCGTGTTCCGGGCTAGGGGTCGTTCACGGT
>CBFHCJ010000662.1:0-3975 GCA_965654005.1 uncultured Streptomyces sp.
CACCTTATGCCGGGGCGATATCCGGAGACTTTGTGTCAGCTTCGCAACAGCCCTGACCCCGTTTTTCTTCGACCCTTGTAAGGCGCATACCCGGACCCTGCACACTTGGCCCCATGAACGATTGGCCCGAGGGATGGTCCGACGACAGCCGCGGCAACAGCTACGGACGCGGCAGCACCAGTGCGCAGCCCGAGGGCGCGCGCGTGATGCGGCAGGTCCGGCGCGCGCCCGGCGCTCCGGGCGGCCCTCAGGCCGCGCCGCCGTACGGCGGGGTGCCGCAGCAGCCGACGCACCAGGGCGGCTACCAGGGCGACCAGGGGTACGACGGTTACGACAGCGGCTACAACACCGGCCAGGTCTACGGCGGCGGCCGGCAGGGCGGCGGCTTCGTACCCAACGACAACGATCCTGACCCGGAGCTCCAGCGCTACCGGCCGCGCCCGAACTGGCGCCGCCGGATCAAGTGGACCGCGATCACGCTGGTCACCGTGCTGGTGGTGACCTCGGTGGCCACGTACTTCTGGGCCGATTCCAAGCTCCACCGGGATGTCGACCTCTCCAAGGTCATCGACCGGCCCGCCGCGGGCAAGGGCACGAACTATCTGATCGTCGGCTCCGACAGCCGGGCCGGGATGTCGTCCGCGGAGAAGCAGAAGCTGCACACCGGTTCCGCCGAGGGCAGCCGGACGGACTCGATGATGATCCTGCACGTCGGGGACAACGGCGACACGCTGATATCGCTGCCCCGGGATTCGAACGTCATGATTCCGACGTTCCGCGGCTCCGAGTCCGGCAAGATCAAGGGTCCGCTGGGGCCGAACAAGCTGAACGCGGCCTACGCGTACGACGGCCCCCAACTCCTCGTTCGCACCATCGAGTACAACACGGGGCTGCACATCGACCACTATGTGGAGATCGGCTTCGCCGGCTTCGCGAACATCGTGGACGCGGTCGGCGGTGTCGAGATCACCATCGACAAGGGCTTCAAGGACAAGTACTCGGGCGCCGACTTCAAGGCGGGCAAGCAGATGCTGAACGGCGAGCAGGCCCTCGCCTTCGTCCGCACCCGGCACGCCTTCGCCGCGAGCGACCTGCAGCGCACCAAGAACCAGCAGAAGTTCCTCTCCGCCCTGGCTCACCAGGTGGCGACCCCGTCGACCGTGTTGAACCCCTTCAAGCTCTACCCGACCATGGGCGCGGGCCTGGACTCGCTGACGGTCGACAAGGACATGAGCCTGTGGGACCTGGCCTCCATGTTCTGGGCGATGAAGGGCGTCAGCGGCGGCGACGGCAAGTCCATGAACATGCCGATATCCGGCTCGACCGGCGGCAACCTGGTGTGGGACAAGGCCAAGGTCAAGACGCTGGTGGACGAGCTGAAGAACGATCAGCCGGTGACGGTGTCGGGGAACTGAGCCCCGGGCGTGCGTCCACCGCGCAGGGCCCCGCCGAGATTCGGCGGGGCCCTGCGCATGCATGCTTGCGCCCCCTGTGCTCGCACGCCTGTGCTCGCACGCCTGCGCTCGCACGCCTGCGCTCGCACGCCTGCGCTCGCACGCCTGCGCTTACGCGGTGGGGCGGCCCATCGCCCGGTACGTCCACCCCGCCCGGCGCCACAGCTCCGGGTCGAGCGCGTTGCGCCCGTCGAGGATCACACGGGAGGCGGTCGCCTCGCCGAGCTCCGCCGGGTCCAGCTCGCGGAACTCACGCCACTCCGTGAGGTGCAGTACGACGTCGGCGCCGCGCACCGCTGCCAGGGCCGAGTCGGCGTACCCGAGCGTCGGGAAGAGCCGCCGGGCGTTGTCCATGCCCTTGGGGTCGTAGACCGTGACCTGGCCGCCCTGGAGGTGTATCTGCCCGGCGACGTTCAGCGCGGGCGAGTCGCGTACGTCGTCGGAGTCGGGCTTGAACGTCGCGCCGAGCACCGCGACCCGCTTGCCGAGGAACGAGCCGGCGCCCAGCGCCTCGCGCGCCATCTCCACCATCTGGCCGCGGCGGCGCATGTTGATGGAGTCGATCTCGCGCAGGAACGTCAGTGCCTGGTCGGCGCCCAGCTCACCGGCGCGCGCCATGAACGCCCGGATGTCCTTGGGCAGACAGCCGCCGCCGAAGCCGATCCCGGCGCGCAGGAACTTCTTGCCGATCCGGTCGTCGTACCCGATGGCCTCCGCCAGTTCGGCCACGTCACCGCCCGCGGCCTCGCACACCTCCGCCATCGCGTTGATGAACGAGATCTTGGTGGCCAGAAAGGAGTTCGCGGAGGTCTTCACCAGTTCGGCGGTCGGGAAGTCGGTGACGACGAAGGGCGTGCCCTCGGCGACCGGGGTCGCGTACACCTCGCGCAGCAGCTTCTCGGCGCGCTCGCTGCGCACGCCGACCACGATCCGGTCCGGGTGCAGCGTGTCCTCGACGGCGAAGCCCTCGCGCAGGAACTCCGGGTTCCAGGCCAACTCGGCGTCCTCACCGGCGGGCGCGTGCTCGGCGAGGTACGCGGCCAGGCGGTCCGCGGAGCCGACGGGCACGGTCGACTTGCCGACGACGAGGGCGGGGGCCTTCAGATGCGGCGCGAGGGAGGCGATCGCGGCGTCGACGTACGACATGTCGCAGGCGTACTCGCCGTGCTTCTGCGGGGTGTTCACACAGACGAAGTGGACGTCGCCGAACTCGGCCAGTTCGGCCCAGTCCATGGTGAAGCGCAGCCGCTCGCTCGACCCCTCGATGCCCGCGACGTGCTTGCGCAGCAGCTCCTCCAGACCGGGCTCGTACATGGGGACCTCACCCCGCTGGAGCATCTCGATCTTCTCGGGGACGACATCGAGCCCCAGTACCTCGAACCCAAGCTCGGCCATGGCCGCGGCGTGCGTGGCGCCGAGATAGCCGGTGCCGATCACGGTGATCTTGAGGCTCATGGGTGCTCCAGGAGGGTCCGGAAAGGTACGGCGGTGAATCGGCCCCGAGCATAGCCGGGCGCGTCGGTGGGCAATCTTCCCGCTGTCACCCAGCTCACGTACCCCAGGCGTGGGCTAGCCCCTAAACTTTGAGTTACTTAACGGTAATTAGCGTCGCCATCGCAGTGTCTTCTGGAGCGTGAGAGACCTTGGCCGGATCGGCTGACTTCGACCTGTACCGCCCGTCCGAGGAGCACGACATGCTCCGTGACGCCATCCGCTCGCTGGCCGAGGCGAAGATCGCGCCGTACGCCGCAGCGGTGGACGAGGAGGCCCGCTTCCCGCAGGAGGCACTGGAGGCCCTCGTCGCGAACGACCTGCACGCGGTGCACGTGCCCGAGGAGTACGGCGGCGCGGGTGCGGACGCGCTCGCCACGGTCATCGTGATCGAGGAGGTGGCACGCGTGTGCGTGTCGTCCTCGCTGATCCCGGCCGTGAACAAGCTGGGCTCCCTGCCGGTGATCCTCTCCGGCTCCGAGGCGCTGAAGAAGAGGTACCTCGGCCCGCTGGCCAAGGGCGACGGGATGTTCTCGTACTGCCTCTCCGAGCCGGACGCGGGCTCCGACGCGGTCGGCATGAAGACGAAGGCCGTCCGCGACGGTGACCACTGGGTCCTCAACGGAGTGAAGCGCTGGATCACCAACGCGGGCGTGTCCGACTACTACACCGTCATGGCGGTCACCGACCCCGGGAAGCGCTCCAAGGGCATATCCGCCTTCGTCGTCGAGAGGTCGGACGAGGGCGTGTCCTTCGGTGCCCCGGAGAAGAAGCTCGGCATCAAGGGCTCCCCCACCCGCGAGGTCTACCTCGACGACGTCCGTATCCCGGCGGACCGCATGATCGGCGAGGAGGGCACCGGCTTCGCCACGGCGATGAAGACCCTCGACCACACCCGCATCACCATCGCCGCGCAGGCCCTCGGCGTCGCCCAGGGCGCCTTCGACTACGCCAAGAACTATGTGCGGGAGCGCGAGCAGTTCGGCAAGCCGATCGCCGACTTCCAGGGCATCCAGTTCATGCTCGCCGA
>CBFHCJ010000663.1:0-3943 GCA_965654005.1 uncultured Streptomyces sp.
GACGGACCGCGCAACCCTTCCTCCACTCCGTGTGTCGTACGTGGCGTCAGAACTTCTGGAGGGGGATCTGAGGGGATCGCGGGGGTTCTGATGCGGAGGGGAACGCCGAGGGGCCCGATCGATGGATCGGGCCCCTCGAAGGTTCGACGCCCGCGCCGCGCTCACGGCTCACGGACGTACCGGCCAGCCCTGCGGGATCACGGTCCTGCCCTTGCCGCCCGGCTTCTCGGCCGCGGACTCGGCGCCCGGCTTGCCGCCCTCGATGTGGTCGGAGGCGACCAGCGCGGCCGTCTTCGCCTTGTTGACTGTGTGCCTCGACTGTCACACCCTCGCGGTAGCGTCGGATCATGACCACGGAGGCGAGTCGGGCGGGGCAGGCGGGGAGCGAGGAGCGGCGCCTGGCCGTGCTGGAGGGTGTGCTCGAGCGGATCACGTACGCCAACGAGGAGAACGGATACACGGTCGCCCGGGTCGACACCGGCCGCGGCGCCGGCGATCTGCTCACCGTCGTCGGCGCGCTCCTCGGCGCCCAGGTGGGGGAGTCGCTGAGGATGGAGGGTCGCTGGGGCTCCCACCCCCAGTACGGCAAGCAGTTCACCGTCGAGAACTACACGACCGTCCTCCCGGCCACCGTCCAGGGCATCCGTCGCTATCTGGGCTCCGGCCTGGTCAAGGGCATCGGCCCGGTCTTCGCCGACCGCATCACCCAGCACTTCGGCATGGACACCCTGAAGATCATCGAGGAGGAGCCCAAGCGGCTGATCGAAGTCCCCGGCCTCGGCCCGAAGCGGACCAAGAAGATCGCCGACGCCTGGGAGGAGCAGAAGGCGATCAAGGAGGTCATGCTCTTCCTGCAGACCGTCCAGGTCTCCACGTCCATCGCCGTGCGCATCTACAAGAAGTACGGCGACGCCTCCATCTCCGTCGTCAAGAACCAGCCCTACCGCCTCGCCGCCGACGTCTGGGGCATCGGTTTCCTCACCGCCGACCGGATCGCCCAGTCCGTCGGCATCCCGCACGACAGCCCGGAGCGCGTCAAAGCCGGCCTCCAGTACGCCCTCTCGCAGTCCGCCGACCAGGGCCACTGCTACCTCCCCGAGGAGCGGCTCATCGCGGACGCCGTCAAGCTCCTCCAGGTCGACACCGGGCTCGTCATCGAGTGCCTGGCCGAGCTGGCGGCGCCCCCGGAGGACGACTCCGACCCCGGTGTCGTACGGGAGAGAGTGCCGGGACCCGACGGAGAAGAGCCCGTCACCGCCGTCTACCTCGTCCCCTTCCACCGTGCCGAACTCTCCCTCTCCGCCCAGCTGCTGCGCCTCCTGCGTACGGACGATGACCGGATGCCCGCATTCCGCGACGTGGCGTGGGACAAGGCACTGGGCTGGCTCAGGGAACGTACGGGAGCCGACCTCGCGCCCGAGCAGGAGGAGGCCGTACGGCTGGCGCTGACCGAGAAGGTCGCCGTCCTGACCGGAGGGCCGGGCTGCGGCAAGTCCTTCACCGTACGGTCCGTCGTCGAGCTCGCCCGGGCCAAGCGGGCCAAGGTCGTGCTCGCCGCGCCCACCGGACGGGCCGCCAAGCGCCTGTCCGAGCTGACGGGCGCCGAGGCCTCCACCGTGCACCGGCTTCTCGAACTGAAGCCCGGCGGTGATGCGGCGTACGACAGGGACCGCCCGCTCGACGCCGACCTGGTGGTCGTCGACGAGGCGTCCATGCTCGACCTGCTCCTCGCCAACAAGCTGGTGAAGGCGGTGCCGCCGGGTGCCCACCTCCTCTTCGTCGGTGACGTCGACCAGCTGCCGAGTGTCGGTGCCGGGGAAGTCCTCCGGGACCTCCTCGCCGGAGGGAGCCCCGTTCCCGCCGTCCGCCTCACCCGCGTGTTCCGCCAGGCCCAGCAGTCCGGCGTCGTCACCAACGCGCACCGCATCAACTCCGGGCAGCACCCGCTGACCGACGGTCTGAAGGACTTCTTCCTCTTCGTCGAGGACGACAACGAGGCGGCCGGCCGGCTCACGGTCGACGTGGCGGCCCGGCGGATCCCGGCCCGGTTCGGCCTCGACCCGCGCCGGGATGTGCAGGTGCTCGCGCCGATGCACCGGGGCCCCACAGGAGCCGGCACCCTCAACGGCCTGCTCCAGCAGGCGATCACCCCGGGCCGCCCCGACCTGCCGGAGAAGCGGTTCGGAGGCCGTGTCTTCCGTGTCGGCGACAAGGTCACCCAGATCCGCAACAATTACGAGAAGGGCAAGAACGGTGTCTTCAACGGCACCGTGGGCGTGGTCACCTCGCTCGACCCGGTCGATCAGCGCCTGACGGTGCTGACGGACGAGGACGAGGAGGTTCCGTACGAATTCGACGAGCTGGACGAACTGGCGCACGCGTACGCGGTGACCATCCACCGCTCGCAGGGCAGCGAGTACCCGGCGGTGGTCATCCCGGTCACCACCGGTGCCTGGATGATGCTCCAGCGCAATCTGCTCTACACGGCGGTCACCCGCGCCAAGAAGCTGGTCGTCCTCGTCGGTTCACGCAAGGCGATCGGGCAGGCGGTGCGCACGGTATCGGCGGGCCGACGCTGTACGGCCCTGGACTTCAGACTCTCGCCGAGGCCCCTCGGGGGCTGAGTTCCCGCGTCTGGGGCCGAGCCCGCCCCTGTGGACCGGGCCGGAAGGCGCCCGCGCGCCGGCGATCGTAAAAAATGATCGATCAAATGAGTCGCGAAGGTCACAGAGCACTTCCGGAAGCAGCGATGGAGGGGCAGGATGACTGGTTGACGGCACTCAGTGCCGCCGATGAGCCCAATGGTCGACCCCGAGTGCACTCTCCTGCGCCAAATGGGGGATCGTAGAGACAGTCAGGGCACCTCGAAGATGAGGCACTATGTCGGTGAGGGAAGACGTGAGCGACAACTCTGTAGTACTGCGGTACGACGGCAACGAGTACACCTACCCGGTGGTTGACAGCACCGTAGGTGACAAGGGCTTCGACATCGGGAAGCTCCGCGCCCAGACCGGTCTGGTCACCCTGGACAGCGGCTACGGCAACACCGCCGCCTACAAATCCGCCGTCACCTACCTGGACGGCGAACAGGGCATCCTCCGGTACCGCGGCTACCCGATCGAGCAGCTGGCCGAGCGCTCCACCTTCCTGGAGGTCGCCTACCTGCTGATCAACGGCGAGCTGCCGACCGTCGACGAGCTCTCCACGTTCAGGAACGACATCACGCAGCACACCCTGCTGCACGAAGACGTCAAGAACTTCTACAAGGGCTTCCCGCGCGACGCGCACCCGATGGCGATGCTGTCCTCGGTGGTCTCCGCGCTGTCCACCTTCTACCAGGACAGCCACAACCCCTTCGACGAGAAGCAGCGCAACCTCTCCACCATCCGCCTGCTCGCCAAGCTTCCGACGATCGCCGCGTACGCCTACAAGAAGTCGATCGGCCACCCCTTCGTCTACCCGCGCAACGACCTCGGGTACGTGGAGAACTTCCTCCGCATGACCTTCTCGGTCCCCGCGCAGGAGTACGAGCTGGACCCGGTCGTCGTCTCCGCGCTCGACAAGCTGCTGATCCTGCACGCGGACCACGAGCAGAACTGTTCGACCTCCACGGTCCGCCTGGTGGGCTCGTCGCAGGCCAACATGTTCGCCTCGATCTCGGCCGGCATCAACGCGCTGTGGGGCCCGCTGCACGGCGGCGCCAACCAGTCCGTGCTGGAGATGCTCGAGGGCATCCAGGCGGGCGGCGGCAACGTCGACTCCTTCATCACCAAGGTGAAGAACCGGGAGGACGGCGTCCGTCTGATGGGCTTCGGCCACCGGGTCTACAAGAGCTTCGACCCGCGCGCCAAGATCATCAAGGCTGCCGCGCACGATGTCCTCTCCGCGCTCGGCAAGTCCGACGAGCTGCTGGACATCGCGCTGAAGCTGGAGGAGCACGCGC
>CBFHCJ010000664.1:0-3942 GCA_965654005.1 uncultured Streptomyces sp.
ACCCATGTCGCCGACATCGTCGACGCGATCGGCGACCTGAGCGACGTGGTGCTGGTCCTGCACAGCGGTGCGACGACCGCGGGCACGGCGGCCGCCGACCGGGTACCGGAGCGGCTGCGCCGCATCGTCTACGTCGACACGGCTCCGTTCCCGGACGGAATGGCGCAGATCGAGTTCCTTCCGCCCGAGGTACAGGAGGAGCAGCGGAGGCAGATCGAGACGGAGGGGCAGGGGTGGCTGCTGCCGGCCCGGCCGTTCGACGAGGACGACCAACTGCGGGACCCGGTCGCCCTGGCCGAACTCTCGGCGCGGGATCTGGCACTGATGCGCGAGCACGCCTCGGCGCAGCCCGCCGCGATGATGCTGGGGCCCGCGCGCAGGCCCGCCGAGATCCCGGACACCCCCCGCACCCTGGTCGCCTGCACCTTCTCGGTCGAGCAGGTGCGGGCCATGGTGGCGGCGGGCGTCCCGGCCTTCTCGATGCTGGCCGGTCAGGACTGGACCATGACCGGGCTGCCGACCGGGCACTGGCCGATGCTGTCGCGGCCCAAGGAGCTGACGGAGCTCCTGGCCGGGCTCTGACGGCGCCCGGCCGCACGCTCAGCGCGCCGTGGAGCTGAGCTTGAGGCCGGCCCCGCCCTCCTCGGTGGGGGGAAGCTGGATCGCTTTGGTCTCGCAGAAGGAGGCCAGACCCCAGGCACCGAGTTCGCGGCCGTTGCCCGAGCTCTTGTATCCGCCGAAGGGCGCGCGCATGTTGAACGGGGCGCCGTTGATGCCCACCCGGCCGGTGCGCAGCCGCGCGGCGATCGCGGTGGCGTGCTCGACGTCCTGCGACCACACCGCGCCGGACAGGCCGTAGTCGGTGTCGTTGGCGATCCGGACCGCCTCGTCCTTGTCCCGTTTAGGGCAGCACCACGACGACCGGGCCGAAGACCTCCTCGACGACCGCCCGTGCCCGCGGCGGCAGGTCGGCGAGCACCGCGGGGGTCAGGTAGCTGCCGCCGGCGGCCCCGGGAGGGACCTCGCCGCCGGTGACCAGGGTCGCGCCGCCGGCGATCGCGTCGTCTTCATCGACGCCATCCACGTCAAGATCAGGGACGGGCAGGTCGCCAACCGGCCCATCTACGTGGCCATCGCGGTCACCGCCGACGGCTACCGCGAGATCCTCGGCCTGTGGGCCGGCGACGGCGGCGAGGGCGCCAAGTTCTGGCAGCAAGTACTCACCGACCTGCGCAATCGCGGGGTCAGGGACGTGCTCGTGCTGGTCTGTGACGGGCTGTCCGCCCGCCGGACGCGGTCGCGAACGTGTGGCCACAGACTGTCGTGCAGCGCTGCGTCGTTCACCTGATCCGGCAGAGCCTGCGCTGAGTGTAGCGGGGCGGGCAGTTGTCACGGGCGGTTTCTGCCTGCCCGTCCCTCGAAGGAGTGCCCGCGACGGCGGGGGCACATCCGTGCGGGGAAGCCCCCGATCGTGACCACCGAACAGGCAGAGACCTGGGACCGCGACCTGGACGACCTCTTCACCACCATCGGACACCGCTTCGGCCGTGTCGAACCACGCCGCCGCATGCGGGACTACGTGCGCGGACTGCTCGACCCGGTGGCCCGCAAAAACAGCTGGCAACTGGCGGAAAACGCTGGCCACTCAACTCCCAACGGCCTGCAGCACCTGCTCAGTCGCGCCCGCTGGGACCCCGACGAGATCCGCGACGACCTGCAGGTCTTCGTCGCCGAACGGCTCGGCCGTCCCGACGGGGTACTGATCGTGGACGACACCGGGTTCCTGAAGAAGGGCACCACCTCCGCCGGGGTGCAGCGCCAGTACTCCGGAACCGCCGGCCGCCGCGGCCCACCGGCCTGGACAAGGGCCAGTTCACCACCTGGACCAGCTGGCGCCGCTGGAGCACCGCCGCTCTGGTCGCCTACGCCTTCCTGGCTATCGCCACCGCTACCGAACACAACATCCCCATCCTGGCCGAGGTCGGCCTCATCTCGCTCACCTGCCACGAACTCCTGCGCTTGATCCGCCTGTTGGTCCTGCCCATCCCGTGCCGCGATGCCGAGCACGTCCTGCGCTGGTCCGCCTGGCGACGGCGCCATCAGCACCGCGCACGGGCCTGCCACCAGCACTGGGGCGCGTACGCCGACACCACTGCCCGCGGCCGTCGTCCGAGGAGCCGGAGGCGGTGAACCCGAAGTACGCGTGGACCTCCACGCGCATGCCGCCGGAAGTGGCCGCGCGCTCCCTTGCCCGTGCTCTAACCTGTGGTTGCCACTCGGATGCGGTCTCCTCCACCAGCGCGGCCTGCAGGCGCTTCTGGGGTTTCGTCAGCTGCCCGGCGCGGTAGCGCTGCACGGTGCCGGTCGAAGTTCCCAGACGTCCTTGTCCGCTCACGGGGCCCGTGCCCGACGTCGCCGGGCACGGTGGAGGCATGTCGTGCAGGGGCGGTGCTACTGGCCGCGGGGGTCGTCGAACTCCGGGCGGACAGCGGCCTCAAGGCGGCGGGCGACCTGATCGGCGACCCGCTCGCCGAGGCGGGCGCTGGCCTTGTCTGCGGTGTAGACGATGCCCGTCTCGGTCGTGGTGTCCGACGGCAGCGGGTAGACGTGGTAGCGCATCCGGCGGGGCTGGTGGCCGGTGTCGGCCGTAGTTGTGAGCTTGTCGGGCTGGACGGCGCCGGGGGCGATGTGCATGACCAGGCTGGACTCAACCATGGCCGCGTGGTGGTCGTCCTGGCGGGCGATGCCGGTCTCGGCGGCGAGGGCGTCGCGGAAGTCCTCGCCGACGACGTCCCACCAGGCCACGATCATGATGCGGGCGTCCGGGACGTGCTCGGTGAGGACGCGGGCCGTCTCGCACAGGAAGGCGATGTTGTCGATGGCGGAGTTGACGACGACGAACCTGCCACGCCGTGGTCGGCGAGCGAGGTGAGGATGTCGCTGACGAGGTTGATGAAGGTGGTGCCGGACACGCTGATACTGACTTCAGCTGGTCAGGGTGACAGTGGATCGTCGAGGGTCAGGCCGGTGCCGGCTATGAAGCCGTCGAGAGTGTCGGGCCGGTACTGAAGGCGCTTGAGTCGGTTGCGTACGAGGCCTTCAAGTGGACGAACTGATGAGCGCCGTCGATCAGCGCGATGAAGTCGCGCTCGCCCATGCTGCGGCGTCCGCCCTTGCCCGAGGGGTGGGTGCGCAGACGGTGGCACAGCCGGGTGCGCGAGCCGGGCCGCATGGCGATCAGCCCGGCCACGGACAGGCGTCCCGAGCGCCGCCCGCTCACCGTCACCTGCGGAGTCACGCCGCGCCGGCCCCAGGTGCGTCCTTTGGGCGGCCGACGGGTGAAACCTGCCTCGTCCTCGAAACAGATGTAGATACAGCCACCACACCGGGCCTATCAGGGACTTCGGGACAGTTCACCCTGACGAGCCGAAGTCAGTAAGTGTGCCATCTCATGACATTGGTTCCTCGCGGTCAGGCTTGACGGGCGTAGGACGTGAGGCGATCGGCGAGCACGGTGACGAGGTCGCGCAGCTCATCGGGGCGCTCGATGACGAACGGCCGGTCGAGTGAGGCGAGTACCGGAGGCAACCAGTCGAGCCGCTCCGCCCGCAGCTCGACGCGCAGCCAGCGCTCGGTCGCCCGGTCCTCGCCTGCCACGGGCGCGTACTCCTCCAGGCTCGCGACGCTGGCGGGAAGGTGGGCGCGGATCTGCCCGACCGTCCCGTGGATCCGCAAGGTCACCTCATGCCGGTACTCGGCCGTGGCGAACGCTGACAACACGCGCCGTGCCGGACCGGGACCCACGGGCGCTTCGAATGAGCCGGGCAGGGTCCGCGCATCTGCGATGCGATCGAGCCGGAAGGTTCGGTCCTCGCCGATCTGGGCGTCCTTGCCCGTGACGTACCACCGGCCCGCATGGGCGACGATCCCGTACGCGTGCAG
>CBFHCJ010000665.1:0-3931 GCA_965654005.1 uncultured Streptomyces sp.
CGGCGCACCCGGTGCGTCCGGGTCGTTCGACGGCACCGCGAGGGTGTCGCCGGCCGGGCATGCCGGGCCGGGGTCGCCCTTGGGGGCCTGGGGGCCGGGCTCGCCCGGGTCCCCTTTCGCCCCCGGCGCTCCGGGGCGCCCGGCTCCAGCCGGTCGCGCTTCTCCCCACGCCTTCCCGAGTACGCCACCATGGCCGCGCCCAGGGCCTCCGCGCAGGCCGGTAACGAGCCGAGCAGGGTGGTGCCGGCATCCAAGTATTCGCTCCCACCTGGACGACGGGCCGCGTGGAGCGGCCCGCTCACTCCTCGTGCACAGCGTGTGAGCGGGCGGCGGGATGTGGGCCGGGCGGCCGGTCCTCCGGACAGGTGACGACCGTGTCAGGGATGTGACCGCCGGCGGTCACGGGCGCAGCACCACCTTCCCGAGGTTGCTCCGCGACTCGATCACCTCATGTGCCTTCGCGGCGTCCTCGAGCGGGAACTCGGCGTGTACGGCGGGCTTCAGCGCGCCTTCCGTGAACAGACGCCACAGCTCCTGCCGCCACCTCTCGTACACCTCCGGCTTCCCGCGGGCGATCCGCGCCATCTGGAAGCCGATCACGGACTTGGCACCCACCAGCAGGTCGTACGCCCGGATGGTGCCGCCCCCGGAGCTGTAGGCGACGAGCCGGCCGCCCGGGATGAGCGCCGCGATCGCCGGGGTGAGCAGGTCGCCGCCGACCGCGTCGAGTGCGTAGTCGAAGGGCTCGCCCCAGTCGGGGGCGTCGTACGTGACCACCTCGTCGGCGCCGAGCGAGCGTACGAACCCGGCCTTGCCGGCGCCCGACACGGCGCCCACGACGCGCGAGGCGCCGCGCACCCGGGCCAGTTGGAGCGCGAGCTGTCCGACGCCGCTCGCAGCCGCCGTGACCAGCGCCGACTCACCCGGCTCCGGGCGCGCCGCCTCCAGCGCCCCGAGCGCGACCAGACCGCTGCGCACCAGCGCGACGGCGTCCACGGCACTCGCGGCCTCCGGGACCGGGGAGGCCATGGCCTCGTGCAGGAGGGCGAAGTCGGCGTAACCGTGCCCGAAGCAGAGTCCGGTCACGCGGTCGCCGACCCGGAAACGGGTCACGTCGGCGCCGACCGCCACCCCCTCGCCGGCGATCTCGCCGCCGAGCGGGATGGGCTCGGCGGTCTCGGTGACCTTGCGTACGACGGGCAGGGTGACGCCGACGGCCTCGCAGCGCACCAGGAGTTCGCCGCCTGCGGCCTCGGGGACGGCGACCTCCTCCAGGAACAGGGGGCCGCCTGAGGACTCGTACCGGACGCGACGCATCGCACCTCCAGAAGGCGTCGGGGATCCCAAAGAATTCGTTGGGGGGTCCAACGGTATCCGGGTTTTCATTGGTAAGTCCAATGGTTTTTTCGTTAGGCTGCCACCATGGCCGAAGCCCCCCTCCCCGCGATCCGCGCCCTCCCCAGCTGGCTCCTCGGCCGTGCCGCCGCACGCGGCCGCGCCCTGGTCGCCGACGCCCTCGCCGCCGAGGGCATGAAGATGTGGCACCACGTGGTGCTCTCCGCCGTCCGGGACCTCGCCCCCGTCGCCCAGGCCGACCTCGGCCGCAGCGTGGGTCTCGACCCCAAGGACCTGGTAGGCGTCCTCAACGACCTGCAGTCCGCGGGCCTCGTCGTACGCGAGCCGGACCCGAAGGACCGCCGCAAGAACGCGGTGTCCCTCACCCAGGACGGCGGACGGCTGCTCACACGCTGCGAAACGGCGGCCCGCGAGGCCAACGACGCCCTTCTTGCCCCGCTCTCGGCGGCGGAACGCGACCTGTTCATGGACCTGTTGATCCGGATTTCCGGGACGGAGCGCTGACTGCGGTTAACGTTCCGTCATGACCGCACCCCTCGCGCTCGATCCCGCGCGCACCGCCCTCGTGCTCGTCGACCTGATGGACCGCATCGTCGCCCTGCCCCTCGAACCCCGCAAGGGCACCGACGTCCTGGTCACCGCCGAGCAGTTGGCGGGCGCGTTCCGCTCGGCCGGCGCACCCGTCGTCCTCATCCGCGTCGAACGCCCCGGCGTCGCCGAACAGCCGCCCGGCAGCGGGCTGGTGGCCGGCCTGCTCAGGGAAGGCGACCTGGAGGTGGTGAAGCGGACCATCGGCGGCTTCCAGGGCACCGGCCTCGACCAGCGCCTCCGTGAACGGGGCGTCACCACCCTGGTGTTCGGCGGCATCGCCACCAACCTGGGAGTCGAGTCCACCGCCCGCGCCGCCGCCGACCTCGGCTATGACCTCGTCTTCGTCGAGGACACCATGGCAGCCTTCACCGCTGCCGAGCACGATGCGTCGATGCGGCTCGACTTCCCGCGGCTCGGAACGGTCGTGGTCGCCTCCCACGTCCGCTTCACGACCGGCTGACCGGGTAGGACCAGCATGCCGCCGCCGTCCACGACCACCACCGACCCGGTGCTGCCCGCCGTAATCAGATACAGGTACGCCTCTGACTCCGGCGTTCACCTGATTCCGGTATTTGTCCGGGCCGCACAGGGCGCGCGGCTGCGGCGGGGCCCCTGCCGTGCGGGGGGCGCTTCCCGCCGGTCGGGGCCCCGCCGCCGTGCCGCAGGGAGCCGGTCAGCTCGGGGCGGCCGCGGCCCGCAGGGCGATGCGGTCCTCACCCGCGTACACGTTCATGGAGCTGCCCCGCAGGAAGCCCACCAGGGTCAGGCCGGTCTCCGCGGCCAGATCCACGGCCAGCGACGAGGGCGCGGAGACCGCGGCCAGTACGGGGATGCCCGCCATGACGGCCTTCTGTGCCAGCTCGAAGGAGGCCCTGCCCGACACCAGCAGGATCGTGCGGGACAGGGGCAGGTCCCCGTTCTGCAGGGCGCGGCCGACCAGCTTGTCGACCGCGTTGTGCCGGCCCACGTCCTCCCGGACGTCGAGCAGCTCCCCGTCCTCCGTGAACAGCGCCGCCGCGTGCAGGCCCCCGGTCCGGTCGAAGACCCGCTGGGCCGCCCGCAGCCGGTCGGGGAGGCCCGCCAGCAACTCGGGCTCCACCCGCACCGGGGGAGTGTCGGCAATGGGCCAGCGGGCCGTCGTACGGACGGCGTCCAGGCTGGCCTTGCCGCACAATCCGCACGACGAGGTGGTGTAGACGTTACGTTCCAGCGTGATGTCGGGGATCGCCACGCCCGGCGCCGTCTTCACATCCACCACGTTGTATGTGTTCGAACCGTCTACGGTCGCGCCCGCGCAGTAGACGATATTCAGTAGATCGGATGCCGTAGCCAGTACGCCCTCGCTCACCAGAAAACCGGCGGCGAGCGCGAAGTCGTCGCCCGGCGTGCGCATGGTGATCGCGAGTTGCCTGCCGTTGAGCCGGATCTCCAGGGGTTCCTCGGCGACGAGCGTGTCCGGGCGCGTGGAGACCGCCCCGTCCCGAATCCGGATCACCTTGCGTCGTTCCGTGACTCGTCCCATGTCCTGATCAGCCCCGGTTCTGTACGTGCTGGTAGCCGAAACGGCCCTTGATGCAGAGGTTGCCGTGGGTCACCGGGTTGTCGTGCGGGGAGGTGACCTTCACGCTCTCATTGTCCTGCACCTGCGGGGTGAGGTCGCAGCCCACACCGCAGTACGCGCATACGGTCGTGGTTCGCGTCCGCGCCGACTCGTCCCCCGTACCCGCCGCGCGCCTGTCGAACTCCGATGTCAAGGACAGCGCCGCCGTGGGGCGCACCTCGATGCAGTTGCCGCAGTACACGCACGCCGAGTCGGTGAGCGGCGCGTCGTGCTCGACGGCGATCCGGGCGTCGAAGCCACGGCCCGAGACGGAGATCGCGAAGGCGCTCTGCCACTGATCGCCGCAGGCGCCGACGCTGCCCAGACCGCAGACCGCAGACCGCAGACCGCAGACCGCAGACCGCAGACCGCAGACCGCAGACC
>CBFHCJ010000666.1:0-3930 GCA_965654005.1 uncultured Streptomyces sp.
TGGTGGTCCTGCCGGTCTCGGACGCCGAGGTGGAGCCGTCCGTACGACTGGTGCGCCGCTGCCTGGAGCGGGGCCTGCGGGCCCGTCTGGCCGCCCCCGAGGAGGGCACCCTGGGCGCACGCGTCCGGGCGGCGCGCCTGGTCCCGTACCAGGCGGTGATCGGCGCCAAGGAGGCTGCCGACGGCCAGGTCGCGCTGCGCCTGCGCGACGGCCGCCGTCTGGAACCGCGACCCGCCGATGAGGCGCTGCGCCACATCGGCGACCTCGTGGCCCACCGGAGCACCGACCTCTGGGAGGGGTAGCCCCCGGCGCCGACCTCTCGGAGGGGTGGCTCGGGGCGGGTCCGGGCGGGTGACGTGCCGGCCGTTCCCGGCTCGCCACGTGTACAGGATGAGCATTTCATCCCATTTCCATCGTTACGTTCGTACGATGGTCCTTTCCGTGATCGTTTCTGTACGACGCATCGCCGCCGTCTGCGTCCTCGGCGTCCTCGGCGCGGCGCTCGCCGCCTGCGGCTCGGGCGAGGCCCCGCAGCGCACCGCCGGACCCGCGGCCTCTCCCTCGGCGACCTCTCCCTCGGCGACCTCTCCCTCGGCGGCCTCTCCCCGGCCACCCACGCTCGCGCCCGGCCCGGAGGGGTTGACGCCCGTCTTCAAGAACGCCGTGACGCGGGAGAAGACCGTCGCCCTCACCTTCGACGCGGACATGACCGCCGATCAGGGGCCCAGGGCGGCGGCCGGCGAATACTTCGACAATCCCGGCCTGATCGACACGCTGCGGGAGCTGAAGGTACCGGCGACCGTCTTCATGACGGGCCGATGGGCCGATGAGTACCCCCAGGAGGCCCGGGCGATCGGGCGGGACCCGCTCTTCGAGGTCGGCAACCACTCCTACAGCCACTACTCCTTCACCGGCAGCTGCTACGGACTGCCGGTCCTGCCCGAGAAACGGATGCGCTCGGACGTGGAGCGCGCCTTCACGGCGATCCGCAAGGCGGGCGTGGCCCGTCCGATGCCGTACTTCCGCTTTCCCGGCGGCTGCTACGACAACCGGGCCCTGCGCGCGATCAGCCCGCTCGGTGTCACCGCGGTGCAGTGGGACGTGGTGAGCGGGGACGCGTTCGCGACGGACGCGGAAGCGGTGGTGCGACAGGTGATGGACGGGGTGCGGCCCGGTTCCGTGGTCGTCATGCACTGCACGCGCAGCGCCGCCCCGGTGACCGAGCAGGTGGTCCGCGCGGTGGTACCCGAGCTGCGCAGTCAGGGCTACCGCTTCCTCAAGGTCTCGCAGATGATCGAGGCGCCGGGCCGACGGCCGTGAGGGACCGGCCGTGTCGGCTTACGCTGGGGGCATGAGCGGTCACTGCCCTACGGATACGGCGGACCCGGCATTGGAGGCGAGCGGGCCGCCGTTCGCCGGGTGCGTGCTGTGCCGGGAGCCGACGGAGTACCCGGAGTCGTACAAGGGGATCACGCTCTGCCCGGTCTGCCAGTGGCAGGAGGCGCAGCGCACCGCCTGCTCGGGATGACGGTCGCGCTGCCGGGGATGACATCGCGCTGCCCCGGGATGGCGCGCGCGCTCGTGATGACGGCCGCGCGCTCACGGTGAGCGGCGGGTGGTGAGCGCGCAGACCGCGGCCGTCGCGGCGGCCGTGAGCAGCACGGCGACGGCGAGCGGCAGCAGCGGGAGCTGGACCTCGGCCGTCCGCGAGCCGGTCACCAGGGCGGTGACCGCCGCACTGGAACGCGCGGTCGCCGAACGCACCGCGGCCGCGTGAGCCCGTCGTCCGCTCCCCGAATCCTCCGATCTTCCGCCTGGCAGACTGGACGTCGTGAGCAGCGACCAGACGCCCGCCGCGCAGACGGGCACCCCGCAGGACAGCCCCTTCCGTTCCGAGCCCACCGCGCGCGACGAGGCGCCGCAGTTCGTGCTGCCGCTCGTCGCGCGCATCGAGCGGTCCGCTCCCCCTGCGCGTACGGACGCCCTGGAGACGGCGGCGCGTGCCGTGCTCGTGATCCTGAGCGACGAGCGCTCGCTGGGCGAGGGAGAGTGGGCCCGGACGATGCGGGACTGGCAGGACGCGCGGATCCGCAAGGTGGTGCGGCGGGCGCGCGGCGCGGAATGGCGGCGGGCCGAGGCGCTGCCGGGCATCACGGTCACGGGCAAGTCCGCGGAGGTCCGTGTCTTCCCGCCCGTCCCGTTGGACGGCTGGCCCAAGGACCTGGCCCGGCTCCAGGTGTCGGGCACGGATCTCGACGACCCGGAGCCGCCGCTGGAGGCCGATCCCACGGCGCCCGTCCTGTGGCTGAACCCGGACCTGGACATGTCGGCGGGCAAGGCGATGGCCCAGGCGGGTCACGGCGCCCAACTCGCTTGGTGGGCCCTGCCGGACGAGGAACGCGCGTCCTGGCGGGATACGGGCTTCCCGCTCACCGTCCGCACGGCGGCCCCCTCCCGGTGGCACGAACTCACCACGTCAGGACTCCCGTTGGTACGGGACGCGGGCTTCACGGAGATCGCCCCGGGCAGCTGCACGGTGGTGGCGGACCATCCGGCACTGCGCCTCGACTGAACTTGTAAGACGCTTGTGACTTGATGAGACTGCGGAAACGCGGACAAAGCCGGCGCAGAGTAGGTGTGTTGTGCAGCACACTCCAAGTTCCCCCGACCCAGCGGGGCTCTACGCCACGGCCGGCCCTGGCCCCATGTACGTGTAGGCGGTGACCCAGGTGATGTCCAGCTGTGCCCAGGAGCCGGGCGCCGCGTACGCCCCGTACAGGGCGGACTCGTTCTGCAGCACGGCGCTCAGCGGCCGGTTCGGTACGCCGCGGGTGTCGTGCAGGTGGAGATGGCCGTCGAGGTAGAAGCGGGCGTGGCCGGGTGTCCATTCCAGCGACACGGTGTGCCAGTCGGTGAAGGGCTTACCGGTGTCGGCGTAGCCCTGGGGGCGGCCGTCGCACGGGTGGTGGAAGAAGTGGACGGTGTCGGTCCAGTTCTGCTCGTAGAAGTCCATCTCGCAGCCGCCGCCGTAGTACAGCCAGGCCGACTTGTAGCCGGGGGCCGCCTTCACGACGCGGACGCGGGCGCTGATCTTCCCGTACGCCTGGTTCATGATCCGTTTCGGCACGACGGCCGCGGAGTGGATGTCGCCGCCGGAGCGGGGACGGTACATCCGGATGTGCATCCGGCCGTCGCCGTCGGCGGCGGGCCCCACCCACACGGTGTCGTCGGCGCGGTACTCGCCTCCGAGCACACGGGTGTTGCCGTTGGAGTGGTTGCGCGGGTGGGCGGTGTCGTACCAGCCGCGTGGGTAGGCCCACCAGTCGGCGCGGTAGGAGCCCGTCAGACCGCCGCAGTAGGCGCTGCGGGTGTCGGCGTTGTGGTCGCAGTCGCTGAAGGAGCCCAGCGGCACGACGTCCCCGTTGAAATTCTCGGCGAAGACCTGCTGGAAGGGACCGCAGTCGCCGCGCGGCATCGCGTCGCCGGTGGTGTGGCAGGCGTCCTCGGAAGGCGTGACGGCGGCGTCCGCCCGCGGCACGAAGAAGGCCGCCATGAGGGCGGCCAGCGCGAGGGCGACGACGCCGCTCGGGCGGCGCCTGCGGAGGCGACGGTGGCGGCTCATCTTCTGCTCCTCACTCCTGCTTCCCACTCCTGCTCCTCATTCCTGGGCCGCGACCGCACGGCGTGGATCACCTCAAGGAGGTATTCCTGAAGATCGCGCGCGCACGTTCCGCCGTTGGGGTTGAAGTCGTGGGCAGGGGGCAGCCCGGCCACAGCCCGCCGGCGCCCTCCCCGGCGTGCAGTGCGGTCAGCAGCCGCTGCGCCAGCGGGCCGGCGGAGCCCTCGAACGCCTCGACCATGGACTCCCACACCGCCGGGCAGGCGGCCATGTTGGCCAGCGCGACGCAGGTCTCCCCCTGCAGGTGGCCG
>CBFHCJ010000667.1:0-3925 GCA_965654005.1 uncultured Streptomyces sp.
CTGCGCGACCTGCCGCGAGGCGTCGAGCAGTACCTCGAACTGCGACGGGCAGCGGATGCCTCGGGGCCCCCGGGGGCCGCCCCCGGCCCCCCGGGCCGGGCCGCGGGCGGCGCCCCCCCGCCCGCCCCCCCCCCCCCCCGCCCCCCGCCCCCCCCCCCCCAGTACGACATCCGCGCCCAGCAGATCGTCAACGCGACGGGGGTGTGGACCGACGACACCCAGGCGATGGTGGGCGAGCGAGGCCAGTTCCACGTACGGGCGTCCAAGGGCATCCACCTGGTTGTGCCCAGGGACCGGGTCCATTCGACGACGGGCCTGATACTGCGGACCGAGAAGTCCGTCCTCTTCGTCATACCGTGGGGCCGGCACTGGATCATCGGGACCACCGACACCGACTGGAGCCTGGACAAGGCGCACCCGGCGGCCTCCAGCGCCGACATCGACTATCTGCTCGAACATGTGAACTCGGTGCTCGCGGTGCCGCTGACGCGGGACGACGTCGAGGGGGTGTACGCGGGCCTGCGCCCACTGCTCGCCGGGGAGTCGGACGCCACCAGCAAGCTGTCCCGCGAGCACACCGTGGCGCATCCGGTGCCCGGGCTCGTGGTCGTGGCGGGCGGCAAGTACACGACGTACCGGGTGATGGCCAAGGACGCGGTCGACGAGGCCGTGCACGGCCTTGACCGGCGCGTCGCCGACTGCGTCACCGAGGACGTCCCGCTGCTGGGCGCCGAAGGGTACCGGGCGCTGTGGAACGCGCGGGCACGCACAGCGGCGCGCACCGGACTGCACGTGGTTCGGGTGGAACACCTGCTGAACCGCTACGGCTCGCTGGCGGAGGAAGTGCTCGACCTGGTAGCGGCCGACCCCACGCTTGGCGAACCGCTCAAGGCGGCCGACGACTATCTGCGGGCGGAGATCGTGTACGCGGCCTCGCACGAGGGCGCCCGACACCTGGACGACGTGCTGACCCGGCGGACGCGCATCTCGATCGAGACATTCGACCGCGGGACACTCAGCGCCCAGGATGCGGCGGAGTTGATGGCGCCGGTCCTCGGGTGGGACAAGGACCAGATCGAGCGCGAGGTCGAGCACTACCGGAAGCGGGTGGAGGCGGAGCGGGAGTCGCAGCGCCAGCCCGACGATCTGACGGCGGACGCGGCGAGGCTGGGGGCGCCGGACATCGTGCCCCTGTAGGCACGGCGGGGCCGGCCGCGTCGACCTTCGCGGAATCACCCGAACGAGTGGCGGTTCTCGGGATCTCCGTTCGGAACCGGCTCGTTCTAGGAGGTGCGGGGGCAGAACTCGGCTGTGAGAAGGGCCCGTTCGAGGCCAGAGTCTGCGAACCCGTCCGTGTTCACCCGGAAGGTGAGGACACGACGGCCGTCGAGGGTGGCTGCGGTGCGCACGTAGCTGCCGGAGATCCGGCCGTTGTGCCCCCACACCGTCGTGCCGCACGGAAGCCGCACCGGATAGAGCCCCATGCCGTACGTGCCGTGTGCGGTACGGGTGTTGAGCATCTCGCGCAGCCAGCGCGGGGGCAGCAGCTCGCCACCCAGCAGCGCCGCGTAGAAGCGGTTGAGATCGGCGAGCGTGGTCACCAGCTCACCCGCCGCGCCGGCCACGCGCGGGTCGAGCTCGGTGACGTCGGAGCCGTCGGCCGCGTAGGCGCGGCTGTGCGGCGAGGGAAGCGTGGTGCGGGCACCCGGGAAGGACGTGCCCGTCAGATGGAGGGGAGTGATGATGCGGCGCTCGGCCTCGACGGCGTACGAGTGCCCGGTGACCTGCTGCACCACCATACCGAGCAATACGTAGTTGGTGTTGGAGTACGAGAAGCGGCCACGAGGGCCCGGAGGGTGGGTGAGCGCGATGCGCACGGCCTGAAGCGGGGTCAGAGGGACGGTGCCCTTGGTGTCGGAGGTGAAGTCGGCCAGCCCGCTGGTGTGGGTGAGCAGGGCGCGCAGGGTCAGCGCGCGACCGTCGTTGCCCGCGCCGCGCACCAGCCCCGGCAGATGGTCCTCCACCGAGTCCGACAGGGACAGCCGGTGCTCGGCGGCCAGTTGCAGTACGACGGTCGCGATGAAGGACTTGGTGATGCTGCCGGCGCGGAAGTGGTCGGCAAGGCCGATGTCGTGGCCCGCCCGCGCGAAGTGCGTGCCCGTCGCCTCGCTGGCCAGCAGCGCCGCGGCGGGAACCCTGTCCCGGGTGACGAGCAGCGGGAGCACGGCGTCCGTCACCGGCTGGGGGGCTCGGGAGCCGCCCGGAGCGAGTCCGAGCAGAACGAGGGACGCGGATATGGCCAGTAGGGTCCGGGGTGTCCGGCGCAGCGGCATCGGAGTCCTTCCTTGTCGCGGACCATCATGGGAGACGGCTGGGCGAGGAGGCCGGGCGGGGGCGTCGCTCGCAACAGGCTCCGGTGCCCGGGCAGGGCGCGACGGCGGCTGGGCAGGGCGCGACGGTGGCGCTCGCCGGGGCGCCGTGGCGCACGCAGGGGACTCGACGCCGCCTTGTCCGCCGTGTCGGGGCGCCCGTTCGTGCTGGGCGAGCCGCGAAATCAGGGGCACCCTGGGCGTCGGGCGGTCCGTGCGTGAGGGACAATGAAGGCTCTGTCAGGGCGGGTTGCATGAGGGGACGCATGTCGGAGGCGGAGCGGGCGGGGACAGCCGGTCAGGACAACAGCGAGCGTCTCCTCGCGAGGCGGTACCGGCTGGGGGATGTCCTCGGCCGCGGGGGCATGGGCACGGTGTGGCGGGCCGAGGACGAGACCCTGGGGCGCACGGTCGCCGTCAAGGAGTTGCGTTTTCCGTCGAGCATCGACGAGGACGAGAAACGCCGGCTCATCACGCGCACGCTGCGGGAGGCGAAGGCGATCGCCCGCATCCGCAACAACAGCGCGGTGACCGTCTTCGACGTGGTCCACGAGGACGACCGGCCCTGGATCGTGATGGAGCTGATCGAGGGCAAGTCGCTCGCCGAGGTCATCCGTGAGGACGGCCTGCTGGAACCGAAGCGCGCCGCCGAGGTCGGGCTCGCGATCCTCGACGTGCTGCGCGCCGCGCACCGCGAGGGCATCCTCCACCGTGACGTGAAGCCGTCGAACGTGCTGATCGCCGAGGACGGCCGGGTCGTCCTCACGGACTTCGGCATCGCGCAGGTCGAGGGCGACCCGTCCATCACCTCCACCGGAATGCTCGTCGGCGCCCCCTCGTACATCTCGCCCGAGCGGGCGCGCGGGCACAAGCCGGGCCGGGCGGCGGACCTGTGGTCGCTCGGCGGACTGCTGTACGCGGCGGTCGAGGGCGTGCCGCCGTACGACAAGGGTTCGGCGATCGCCACGTTGACCGCGGTGATGACCGAGCCGCTCGAGGAGCCGAAGAACGCGGGCCCGCTGAAGAGGGTCATCCATGGGCTGCTCACCAAGGATCCGCAGCAGCGCCTCGACGACGAGGGCGCGCGGGCGATGCTCAACGAGGTCATCCACGCCCCCGATCCGAAGGAGGAGGTGCCGGCGGACGCGACCCGGGTCGTCGCGTTGCCGCCGCCGCCGGAGGAGGCCTCGGGCAAGGACAGTTCGGGTTCCGGGGGCAAGCGGGGCGAGGAGGCCGGCGAGCGGCTGCGCGGCGCGCTGCGGTCCGTGCGCAAGGCCGCGGCGTCGGCGGGTACGGCCGCAGCCGCGACGACCGCGCGCCCCAGGACGTCCGCCTCCGGGACCGCCGAGACGTCCGAAGGCACGGCGTCCGAGAACGCGGCGTCCGCCGGCGTGGATGCGCCCGCTGCCGCGACGTCCGGCACGGCCCGTACGGAGGCCGCGTCCGCGGGCGCACGGGACAAGACCGCTGCCGTCGCATCGAACTCCGGTCCCGTGAAGCAGAGTTCGGGGTGGCTCATGTCCACCTGGATAATGTCCACGGCGGCCGTGCCGTTG
>CBFHCJ010000668.1:0-3920 GCA_965654005.1 uncultured Streptomyces sp.
CTGCTCTACAACGCGAGTGTGCTTGCGCACTTCGCCACCACGTCGACGGCGTCGGGGTCCTGCAGATCCAGATCCTGCATGCCCCGCCGGCGGCTCGACCTGTGTCGTATCCCGGTGAGCAGTTCCGGGTCGACCTCCTGGTAGGGGCGGCTCCACGCGGACGGCCCCGCCTCTACCACCACGAACTTCACGCGCGGGGCCGGGCCTCCCACCGGCTCAGCGGTGGTCTCGCCACCACCGGTGTTCATGGAGGCGTCCGCGACTTCCGCCGGATCGCCATCGCCGTCCTCCGCGACGGACGGAACCCGCACCGCGTGCGGATCGCCCGCACACGCCGCCTCCACCGCGGCCCGCAGCCGAGCCATCGCATCCCGCCGGTTGCGGTACCAGTCCGTGCCCCAGATCCGGTGCAGCTTCCAGCCGAGGTCGCGCAGGACCGCCTCGCGGAGCCGGTCGCGGTCACGGGCGGCCCGTGAGGAGTGGTACATGGCGCCGTCGCACTCGATGCCGAGCGCGTACGTGCCGGGCGCGGCCGGGTGGCGTACGGCCATGTCGACGCGGAATCCGGCGACGCCCACCTGTGGCTGCACCGCGTGGCCCCAGTCGCGCAGCACGTCGAGGACCTCTTCCTCGAAGGGGCTCTCCGGCGCCGCATCCGGGTCGGCTGCCTCGGTCTGAAGGATCTGGGGGCCGTGCTGGGCGTACTGCAGGTACCGCTTGAGGTGCTGCACGCTCTTGTTGGCGCTGTCGGGCAGGTCGCCGCCGTAGAAGGATGCGACGACCTCCATACGGCGCCGCGCTCGGGTCACCGCCACGTTGAGGCGCCGCCAGCCGCCCTCCCTGTTGATGGGACCGAACGTCGACAGCAGCTTGCCCCGCTGATCGCGGCCATAGCCGATGGAGAGGATGATGACGTCTCGCTCGTCGCCTTGGACGGTCTCGAGATTCTTGATGAAGAACCCGTCGAGCCGGTCCTCCGTGAAGTGGCGGTCGAGGTCCGGTCGGGCCGCCCTGGCCTTCTGCACTGCCTCCTCTACGGCCTCGGCCTGTGCCTTCGACAGGGCGACCACGCCGAGGGTGAGCCCGGGGCGGGTGTCGAAGTGGTGGATGACGCGCTGGGCCACCTTCGCGGCCTCGACGGGGTTGTCGCTGCGCCCGCCGCGGTCGTACACGCCGTCGGCCTTGATGAACTCCACGCCGATGTCCGGGCCCTGCTCCAGCGCGCCCGGGAACGTGACCATGGAGTTGTCGTAGAAGTCGTGATTGCTGAAGGCGATCAGGTTCTCGTGCCGGCTGCGGTAGTGCCAGCGCAGGGGAAGACCTCGCAGTACACCGCTGGCCTTGCACATGTCGAGGATGGACTCGAAGCCGTCGGTGGCGTCCTCGTCCCACTCGTCGCCGTCGTCACCGTCGCCGCCCGCGCTGAAGAAGGAGGTCGGCGGCAGTTGCTTCTGGTCGCCCGCCACGATGAGCGCCTTGCCGCGGTAGACGGAGTTCACCGCGTCCTGCGGCAGAACCTGGGACGCCTCGTCGAAGATGACGACGTCGAATACGAAGTCCGACGGGAGGAATCGACTGACCGTCAGGGGGCTCATCATGAAGCAGGGCTTGACCAGCCTGACGACGTCGCGGGTCTGCTTCAACAAGTGCCGTACGGGCATGTGGCGTCGCTGCTTCTCGGCCTCGCGGCGGATCACCGCGGCCTGGCCCACCGACGTACGGCGGGGGCGACGGGCGTTGCACGCGGCGATGACCTCGGCGTGCGCCGCCGCCACCAGATCCCGGTCCGTCGACTGGAACCGCTCCACGAGCTGGTCCCGCTCCACGGCCCGCATCGGTTTCAGCCGGGCGTCGGTGGTGAGCCGGCGCTCGACCCAGGCGGTGAGCACCGCGCGTTCCATCGCGGCAGGGAAGTCCTCGGCACAGACGTCACGGCGGGCGAGCTGGTCGGGCAGCCCGTCGAGGTGATAGCGGCGCAGCAGGGTCAGCGCGTCGGCGCAACGCGTCCAGGCTTCCGGCCCGAAGGGGTCACGGTCGAGCCGGGACAGAACGGTCTCGGCCGTGGTGAGCGAGTCCCCGAGTTCGCGCCGCAGCTCCTCCGCTCGCTGAGGCTCGAAGTAGCCTGACAGCGACTCGCGTTGGCCGCGCCAGTCGTTGTCGCGTGCGGCGACGGACGGGTCGGCGGGCGCGGTCAGCATCAATCGGGCCGCTGCCTGCGACAGGGGTGCGGAGTGACCGCCATGTGCGGTACGGCGGACCTTCTGGGCCCAGTCCAGGGCGTCGAGCACCTCAGCGCGGTCGGTCTCGGTTCCTCGGTAGAGGTCACCAAGCAGATCCCGGTGAGCGGCGTCGTTCTCCGCGAAGGCTGACTCGGCGGCGCGGGCCGAGACGGCGGCTGCCACCGCTTCCCGGGCCCGGGACAGGGTCAGGCCCGTGCTTTCGTCCATGACTCGGGCGGTGGCGCGGACAAGGTCGGCCGCGTCCTCGAAGGGCTCCACGTGGGCGCGGAGCCAGCTCGCCGCCTGGTCGAGCGGGAGTGCGGTGAGTGCAGAGCCGACTGGGGCGACGGAGGGCTGCCCGGTGTACTCGTGCCAGCGGTCCAGCTCCTGACGGATCTGTTCCCTCTGCCCGAGGAGTTCGCGCGGCTCGGGGCGCCCGTCGGCCAGCACGTCGACGAGACGGGTGCGGAGCGCGGGATCCCCGAGCGTGTCCGGTGCGAGACGGGCGATCAGCCGCGTGGACTCCAGGGCAGCGCACAGGGCCTCGGTGTCGGGGCGGCCGTCCGTGCCGTACCGGCCGAGCAGTGCGCGCTGTTGCTCCGTCGCGTACGGGCCGGGCTGCTGACGTGTCAGGTCCAGGGCTCGGCGCAGGAGTCGCCCTATCGGTTCGTAGCCCGTCACGCCGTTGGGGGCGGGCTCGTGCAGGTCGTCCGCCTGCGTGTCGAGCCCCCGGTACCACGGGCCGAGGAGGCTGCGGTCGGCCACGGCCTGGGCGGCGAACGCGGTCGTCTCCTTTTGGGCCGCGTGCGCGACCGTGACCGCCGTGCGTACGGAGGCGAGCGTGTGCTCGGAGCCGGGGCCGTCGTCGCGGCGCCCCACGGAGGCCACAGTGTCAAGCAGCGCGACGGCCTGGCGCAAGGGGGCGAGGTGGGCGCGCAGCCAGCGGGCGGCATCGCCGAGCGGCTGCTTCGTCAGATCAGCCGCCTGTGGTGCCAGATGCGGTCGGTCCAAGTCCCTGCGCCACACGGCGAGTTCGCTTTGGAGTGCCGTGCCCTGCCCGATGAGTTCGGCGTTCGGTTCGCGGCGGTCGGCCACTCGAGCGGCGAGGGTGCTCCGACGGTACGGGTCCGCGACCGTGTCCGGAGCGAGTCTGTGGACGGTTTCGGCGTGCGCCAATGCCTTACGCAGCGCAGGTACGTCGGGCAGTTCCGTGCCCCGGTAGCGGCCGATCAGCTCGTCGTGAGTCGTGGCCGGTGAGAGGAGCCTGCGGTGCGCGGCGTACCAGGCGTCGGCCAGCGGCAGCTTGTCGTACAGCTCCCCGCGCCACGACCCTCCGTGCGTCAGCCGGGCGACGAGCTTGCGGTCGGCCCGGATACTGCTGGACAGCATGCCCGCGAGCCCATGGCGGCCCTCCGTGAGGCGGCGAATGGCTTCCGGCAGTTCAGGCGTGGAGACGACCTCGGGCACGAAAATCTCCCGCGCCGCCTCCGCGGCAGCGGCCAGGTCGTCGGCAGCCGAGGAGATCTCGGCGACGGCCGTCTGGACGTCGGGCAGTACACGGGGATCCAGCCACGTTTCGAGCGTGCGGTCCGGTGCCACGGCCAGCTCGACGAGCGTGGCCAGGTCCTCGGCCTCGGATGTCGACTTCGGCCGGCCGCACCCGAGGTCGTCGGCGACCGAGTCGGCATGCCGAGCGGCTTC
>CBFHCJ010000669.1:0-3918 GCA_965654005.1 uncultured Streptomyces sp.
TCAGGACGAAGACGAAGAGGTTGTCGACGCTCAGCGACTTCTCGGTGATGAAGCCGGCGAAGAATTCCCCGCCCGGCTCGCCGCCACCGAAGAGGAGCAGCCCCACTCCGAACAGTCCGGCCAGGGCGATCCACACGATCGTCCAGATACCGGCTTCCCTGATCGACACGTCGTGCGGCTTACGGCCGATGAAGAAGTCGACCGCGATCAGGGCGGCGAGGCCCCCGATCGTGAGGACCCACAGGGTCACGGAAACATCCACTGCGCCTCCGGCAGTACGAAACGGGCAATGTCAGCGTCGTCGCTACCGGAGGTCTCTTCCACCCACTGGGGGGCGCATGGCGCGCCCGGTGCCGCGGGCCGACGCCCCGGGATCTGGCGTGATCCGTACTGACGGGTGCGTCGCAGCGAAGCAAGGAGTACTCCCCTCCGTATGGAAGAGAATACCTGACTCACCAAGGAAAGGTAAAGTAATTAGTAAAAGAAGTTCCAAATGCCCAGCTCAGAAGGCTTTACTTGTCGTTGGGTAGGGGTTGGAGACGGATCACCGGTTCCAGGCGCGGCGGGCTTCGGCGACCTGGGTGAGCACGTGGTGGAGCACCTGGCTGCCCCGTGGGACGCGCGGCGGCTCGTATGTCCAGGCGTGGCCGACCCAGGGGTCCGCGAGGTGGTCGTCGGGCACCGGGGTGAGCCGCAGCAGTGACCGCCAGAGCGGATCGAGCAACGGTCCATAAGCGACGGCGTCCTCCCGGTCGGCGACCATCAGCAGATGGACGCCGACGGCCGGGCCCTCGTCCGCGAGGTAGCGCAGCTGGGTCACGGCCCGGTCGTCGAAGCCGTGCGGGAAGTCGTTGACGATCAGCAGTTGTTCGGCTGTGTCGAGGTCGGGCGGCAGTGAGTCGGACGCGCCGCCGCGTACCGCCATCTGCACCAGGTCGACGCGCTGGGTGAGCCGGGTCAGTACGTCGGCCACGCCGGCGGCACCGGCGGCGGGCGGTGCCGCGAGCACTCCGGACCGCACGAGGGTCGCGAGCGCCCCGGCGCCCGCCCCCGCCGGGTCGACGATGTGCACCGTGAACTCGTCGGGCGGGTAGACGGCGAGCAGCCGTGCCGCATGCATCACCGCCATGTCCATTGCGAGACGGCGCAGCTGGTCCGAGTCGGCGAGCGGGTCAAGCGATCTGGAGCGGCCGCTGTCGATCCACAGCCCGCGCTCCAGCGGCAGCCTGACCAGCATGGGGATGCGAAGGCTCTCGCTCTCGGGCAGGTGGAGATCACCGAGGCGCACGGCCATGGGGATCTCCATCGGCACCCGGTAGCCGTGCCACACCGGGTTGTCCCAGCCGGCGAAGGCCGGTGGCAGCGCGGGCTCGACGACCTCCGACTCGGCGATGAGCTGGGTGAGGTCACGGTCGAGCGCGGCCCGGGCCTGGTTCACGAGCTGGGCGTGCTTGGCCTGGGCCGCCTCGCGTGCGGCGTCGCCCTGCCCGCCGATGCGGCTGCGCGGATCGGACAGGACCTTGTCCATCTCCTGCTCCATGCGCGAGTCGGCGAAGTCGACGGCGCTGCGGTAGGCGGCCGCCGTGCGCGCCAGGTCCTCGAACATGCCCCAGACCTGGTTGTACAACCGCTCCTCCATCGACCAGCCTGTCGCGTCGCCCGCGACGGGTTGCACGGGCTGCCCGGGCGGCGTCGGGGGTGCGGTCGGCGGGGGCGTCGGCGCTTCCCCGCCCTGCCGCCCCGGGTGGTTGTAGCTGATCGGCCCTTCGGAGGCGGGCGTGACGGGGCCCGGCGAGCCGGTGACATCGTACGGAGATCCCTGCTGCGGCAGGCCGGGCGAGCTCTGTTGCGGCGGTACGGTCCCGGAGGCGCCTGGGGGCGCCGCGGGGGCGGCCGCCTGGCGCGAGCGGTCGCTCTCCACCAGGCGCGGCGGAGGCGGTGCCACCGAGCGGGCCAAGCCCTGGACCACCGCTTCGTTGATGCTGCCCGCGAGTTGCTGGGCCTCGGGCAGGCCCTGGTCGGTCAGGAGCGCGGCGAGCCCGCCCGAGTACCCCTGGCCGACCGCGCGGACCTTCCAGGAGCCCTGTCTGCGGTAGAGCTCCAGCGCGATGACGGCGGACTCGGAGTCCAGACCGGTGATGGTGTATTTGGCGACCTCCGAGCCGTCGAGGCCGGTGACCGCGACGAAGGGTGCGGCGAGGGCACCGAACCGCATCGGGCCACCGATCCCCGTCGGCAGGGCGAGCAGCACGTTCACCCGGTGCACACTCTCCGAGAGGGCGTCCAGGTCGAAGGCGAGGCGGTGGTCGGCCGCCGCCTGCTTGGAGACCTCGAGGCCGGGCAGGGTGGGCGCGCCCGGGTGGGCCACCCACTCGATGCCGCGCACCCTGCCCTGCTCATCGCTGAGCGTGGCCCCGGCGACGATCGGCTTGCCGGCCGCCACCCGGACCTCAAGTCGGACCTGGGGGAGCGGATGGTTCTGCCCCCGGACCAGCTCGGCCGTCATCGCCTCGTCCCCCTACGTCGTTCTCGTGTGCTCGACGTTCGGCCGCCTACAGGTGGGGCAGGATCGTCGGCATCAGGTCCTGGAAGGTACGGCCATTGGCAGGAGTGCCGAGGGCCGTCATCGTCCAGCCGACACCCGAGCGGTGCACCTTCGCCATGATTTGCGCCGTGTACGCGCCGCCGCCCGCCAGTGTGTAGCGGGCCAGCTCCTGGCCGTCGGTCTCGTCGACGAGGCGGCAGAAGGCGTTCTGCACCTCCTCGAACGTCTGGCCCGTGAACGAGTTCACGGTGAAGACGATCTGGTCGATGTGGACCGGTACGCGCTGCAGATCGACGAGGATCGCCTCGTCGTCTCCACCCTGGCCGGCACCGCCGACGAGATTGTCACCCGTGTGCCGCACGGAGCCGTCGTCGCTGACGAGGTGGCGGAAGAAGACCACGTCCACGGGCTGCTTCTCCGCGAACAGCACGGCGGACGCGTCGAGGTCGATCTCCCGGGTGCGCGAGCCGAACAGCCCGCGCCGGGGGGCGGCCTGCCAGCCGAGCCCCATGCGCACCGCGGTCAGCGTGCCTCCGTCGTTCTTCTGCAGACTGATGGCCTGACCCTTGGTCAAGTTGACCGTCACGCGCTGTTCCCCTCTCGAGCTGTCCCCTGTTGACCGCGGACTCCGCGGATGCCAAAACCCTACGCAGCGGCACTGACAGTGCCGAACCCATACCGCGCTTTGTGTCGGTCTTGCAACACACTGCGTGCATGCGGGGTCGGCACGGGTCGCGGGGGACGTCAGGCCAGACCCGCCTCCCTCATCTGGCGCAGTTCCTTCTTCATCTCGGAGACCTCGTCGCGCAGCCGGGCTGCGATCTCGAACTGCAAGTCTGCGGCTGCGGCGCGCATACGGTTCGTCAGTTCCTCGATCTGCGCGGCGAGTTCTGCCACGGGATGGTCGGTCGGGACGGTCTCCTTGGCCTTGCCCTTGGCCGCCTTGGCGCCCTTCGTCGCCTGGCTGCCGAGCGAGGGGACGGGGCTCTTGACGCCCTTGCCGTCCTTCGCCTTGCGGTAGCCCGTACCGAGCAGCTTCTCCGTGTCGACGTCCTCGCGGGCGATCTGGGCGACGATGTCGTTGATCTTCTTGCGGAGCGGCTGCGGGTCGATGCCGTTCGCCGTGTTGTACGCGACCTGCTTCTCCCGGCGGCGGTTGGTCTCCTCGATGGCCTTCTCCATCGCCGGGGTGATCTTGTCGGCGTACATGTGGACCTGGCCGGAGACGTTGCGCGCGGCACGGCCGATGGTCTGGATGAGCGAGGTGCCCGAGCGCAGGAAGCCCTCCTTGTCGGCGTCGAGGATCGCCACCAGGGAGACCTCGGGCAGGTCGAGGCCCTCGCGCAGCAGGTTGATGCCGACCAGGACGTCGA
>CBFHCJ010000670.1:0-3915 GCA_965654005.1 uncultured Streptomyces sp.
CGCGCCACGACGTGTGGTCGAACGTCGCCCTGGACGGCACGGTCGTCATCGACCCATCGGACCAGGACCCCGTGGTCAGCGAGTTGGTCCGGCAGGGCTTACCCGTGGTCTCCGACGGCCGCCCGGCCGGCTCGCTCCCTGTGACCGCCTGGGTCGACAACGACCACGAGGCCGCCGTTCTCGGCATTCTCGACCACCTGGCGGAGGCGGGCGCCCGCCGGATCGGCCTGCTGACCGGCACCACCACGGACACGTACACACACCTGTCCACGACCGCGTACCTGAACTGGTGCGAGCGCGTGGGACAGGACCCGGTCTACGAGGCCTACCCGGCGCACGACCCGTGCGCGGGCGCCGTCGCCGCCGACCGGCTGCTGGCCCGCCCCGACCGCCCCGACGCCGTCTACGGGCTCTTCGACCCGAACGGCACCGATCTGCTCGCCGCCGCCCGCCGCTACGGACTGCGCGTCCCCGACGACCTGCTGCTCGTCTGCTGCAGCGAGTCCACCGTGTACGCCAACACCGAACCGCCCGTCACGACGCTCTCCCTGAAGCCGCGCCGGATCGGCACCGCGGTGGTCCAGCTCCTCATCGACGCCATCGAGGGAGTCCAGTCGGAGCAGCCGGTCGAACAGGTGATACCGACGGAGCTGATCGTGCGTACGTCGTCAGAGCGGCGCCCGCCCCGTACGACGGTCAGCCCGCCCCGCTCGCCCGAGAAGGGGTAGCCAACCGGTGAGCCGCGGGTGACACACAGGTTGCCCGCGGACGGCAGACGCCCGGAACCCCGGCGGAAAGCCCCGCCCAATTGGGACGAAAGCCGCGGTGGACTGGGGTCTTCTCCGATTCACCACCCCTGGGTCATCACATGGCGCGATCCGCATTCCTATGATGGGCCCACGACACCGCGGGCCGCTGCGACCAGGCAGTCCGATGCGGTGCAGATGCGGCGCGATGGTGGAGGGGTCGATGACTCAGGGGGCCGGTCAGGGACCCGAGGCGGAGCGGACGGCAACGTTGCGCGACTTCCGGGTGCCCGCGTACATCCATGAGACCGGTCCGTACGCGCAGAGCGCGCCCCCCGGCGAGGCCCCCGCACCCGTCGCGGCGCCTGAGGCGTACCCCCACGGCTACTCCGACGCGTACACGCCCACCGAGCGCGACCTCCCGGTCATCAACCGGGGCGACACGCTCCAGGTGACCATCGACCCCGCGTCCGCGCCCGCCCATCAGCCCGCCGACGGACCCGGTCCGCTGTTCGTCGTCGGGGACGTCCACGGCTACCTCGACCAGCTCGTCGCGGCGCTCCAGGAGAAGGGCCTCATCGACGCCGCGGGCCACTGGTCGGCCGGCACGACGCGGCTGTGGTTCCTGGGCGACTTCACCGACCGCGGGCCCGACGGCATCGGGGTCATCGAGCTGGTGATGCGGCTGTCCGCGGAGGCGGCCGCGGCCGGCGGCTACTGCAAGGCGCTGATGGGCAACCACGAGCTGCTGCTGCTCGGTGCCAAACGGTTCGGCGACACGCCCGTCAACTCCGGTGCGGGGACGGCCACCTTCCAGGCGGCCTGGCTGCTCAACGGTGGCCAGAAGTCGGACATGGACCGCCTGCAGGACCACCACCTCCAGTGGATGGCCCGGCTGGACGCGGTCGAGGAGGTCGACGGACATCTGCTGGTCCACTCGGACACCACCGCCTACCTCGACTACGGCGACTCCATCGAAGCGGTCAACGACACGGTCCACGAGACGCTCACGCGCAACGACGCGGACGAGGTGTGGGACCTGTTCCGCAAGTTCACCAAGCGCTTCTCCTTCCGCGACGAGGGCGGCGCCGACGCCGTACGGTCCCTTCTGGACACCTACGGCGGCAGGCGCATCGTCCATGGCCACAGCCCCATTCCGTACCTTCTGGGCGAGGTCGGCTCGGAGGACGGCGAGGACGGCTCGGGTCCGGCGGTCGAGGGTCCGCACATCTATGCAGACGGACTGGCGATCGCGATGGACGGCGGAGTGACCATGGCCGGAAAGCTGCTGGTCCAGCAACTTCCCCTGGATAGCTGAGCGTTCACCGGGCAGGCGTTTCTCGACGGAGAATCTCGGCGCAGCACCGGAGCCGGGGGGCAATTTCCGGAAACCCCCTGTCACCGTGTGCCGTCACCGCTCTACCATCGGCTTATCCGTAGCAGGCTCCCCTCCGTTTCTGCCCGACGGCTCGTCAGCATGCCGAGCCCCAAGCCCTACGGAGCATCGGGGGATGCACATGAACAGCGTTCCGCAGCACCTGCTGAGCGAGGACCGCCAGGACTACGAGCGGATCCTCGATGAGGCGCTGCGCTCCGCACCACACCGCCCGGATCTGGCCGCTGTGGGACAGCGCCTCAACCCCGAACAGCTGCGCACCATGGCGCTGAACGCCACCGTCCTGATCACCGCGGCGGCGGCCACCGAATACCAGCACTATGTGAAGGTCCGCGAGGAACTGCGCCAGCCGGCGCCGTCCACCCCGCCCGTCCAGAAGAGCACCACCGGCTCGACGGAGCCGGAAGTGGACGGCCAGGGGCTCGCCGCCACCGTGGGGGAAGCCGCCGCGAGCGCCGGAGCCGGTGCCGTCGCCGCGGTGCTCGCCCCCTTCCTCGCTGGTGCTGCCGCGGCGATATTCCTGCTCGTGGGCTACATCCTCAAGATGGTCAACCCCGGCCAGGCGTTCGCCCGGACCCTCCTGACCACCGGGTGGGTCTTCGGCGCGGTGACCGCGGCAGCGATACTGGTCGCCGCGATCGGCCTTCTGCTCACCGCCCTGCGCAACAGCTCCTCCGCTCAGGAGGAGGGTGCCCGGGGCGAGTTGACGGCGGAGGTCGCCCGGGCCAGGGAAGCCTGGCACGAGGCCCTGCTGGAGCACGGCATCCTGCCGTTCCTCCGCGAGGCGCTCAGCGACCCGGACACGACCGCGATGAGCCGGACGGCACCGGAACCGACACCCAGCCGTATCCCGCACCTCGGCTACGACCGCCCCGGTTTCAGCAGCCCCGATAACGGCCCCGCCGCCGGTCCCCGCCCCAGCTTCACCAGCCCGGACTTCACCAGCCCAGACTTCGGGGGGCCGGAACACCAGCCGGAGTGAGGGGCACGGCCGTCCGATGCCGGTGGCGTCGGTGGGTGACGACACCGGCGCGGCCGGCGGGTTACGGGACCAGGCCCTGAGAACCGGTATCCGAAGGTGCACCGGGCTCGGCCTGGAGGCGCGGATAAGCCGCCGACTCGCACTCATCCGCGAAAACGGCCAGTTGGCTGCGCACGACTTGGAGAGCCTCCTCACGGATGATCCCGCACCGTAGGTCAGTTTCCGCTCGCCCTGGGCCGGTTGGAAGCGCGGCATGGGGCGTGGCCGGGACTGCGCCGGAGCCTTTCTCAAGAGCCCCGGCGCACTTCACGTGCTTCGCCGTCAGTCTGCGATCGGCAGGTACACGCGATTCCCGCTCGCTGCGAACTCCTTCGACTTCTGGACCATGCCCTCCTCGACCTCCTCCCGGCTACCGCCGTGCTCGCGGCGGATGTCCTGGGAGATTTTCATCGAACAGAATTTCGGCCCGCACATCGAGCAGAAGTGGGCCGTCTTGGCCGGCTCCGCAGGGAGTGTCTCGTCGTGGAATTCCCGGGCCGTGTCCGGGTCGAGGGCCAGGTTGAACTGGTCCTCCCAGCGGAACTCGAAGCGCGCGTCGGACAGCGCGTCGTCCCACTCCTGCGCACCTGGGTGCCCCTTGGCGAGGTCGGCCGCGTGGGCGGCGATCTTGTAGGTGATGACGCCGGTCTTGACGTCGTCGCGGTTGGGCAGTCCCAAGTGCTCCTTGGGCGTGACATAGCAGAGCATGGCCGTGCCCCACCAGGCGATCATCGCGGCACCGATGCCGGAGG
>CBFHCJ010000671.1:0-3915 GCA_965654005.1 uncultured Streptomyces sp.
CGGCGACAAGCCACATCCCAGACATGAAGATCACGATCTACAGCTGGAGTACTAGGTTTGACGAGTGATCACGTTCAACTTAATCATTTTAGTGGACGAGTCGAACATCCATCAGCCGAACGCCTCCAGGCCGTTGCACCCGAGGGCGCATTTCTCCTTGAGGGGACCTCGCTGCCAGCCAGCACGGGGCCGCACCACCTGAGCGAAAATCACGAACCGTCACCAGACGTTACTGAGAAGACCTCAGTAGCGCTTGAGCCGAGGCCCAATCCTTCCGTGACGATTGCTATTTTCAAGCCAGAGACATAGACAGCCCCTTATGGCAGCAGGGGCTGGCAAATAAAACATTACGATCACCGAGCTGTAAGTGCGCGCTCTGTTGGATCGACCGGCAGCGCCTCTACGCTTGCCCCATGCCCTCCACCGCAGAAGTGACAGTCCGCACCCTCGACGGTCTCCGCCTCGCCGGCACCTTGGTCGAGCCAGGACAGCCAGCCTCCCGGGCCGTGGTGCTCGTCCACGGTGGAGGTGTCACCCGGGAAGAGGGCGGCTTCTTCGCTCGGCTCGCGGACGGGTTGGCCGACGCGGGCGCTGCGAGCTTGCGCTTCGACCTCCGCGGCCACGGTGAGAGCGAGGGTCGCCAGGAAGACCTCACGCTGTCGGCCATCCTGAACGACATCCGGGTCGTGCTGGCGTACGTCCGGGAAGCCACCGGAGCAGATGACGTCACCCTGCTCGGTGCCAGCTTCGGCGGGGGCATCTGCGCGTACTACGCCGCACAGCGTCCGGACGACGTCTCCCGCCTGGTGCTCTTCAACCCCCAACTCGACTACAAGAAGCGCACCATCGACAGCCGGCCGTACTGGGAGAACGACTACCTCCGGGAGGAAGCCGCCCAGCAGTTGGCAACGGAGGGCTTCATCCAGTTCACGCCGACCCTGAAGCACGGGCGGCCCATCTTCAACGAGGTGTTCTGGCTCCGTCCCCATGAGGCGCTCGGTGGTGTGGTCGCACCGACCCTCATCGTGCACGGGACCAAGGATACCTTTGTGCCCATCGAGTCGTCACGGGCGGCGGTCGAGCAGTTCGGTGGCTCCTGCAAGCTGGTTGAGATCGAGGGCTCTCAGCACGGCTTCGCCGTGCACGACGATCGGCAGTACCTCGACCCCCAGAGCCAGGAGTGGCAGGCGTTCGTCATCCGCACCGTGGCTGAGTGGGTAACGGCGCCTCGGTAACCGTCAGGAGGCTCGCAAGGATTCGCGGAAGTCTCGTACCGCAGGCCGGGCACTCCAGCGATCCAGAGTGTGCAATACCTCGGAGAGCACACGCAGGGTCCGTTCCGACTTCATGGTGTGGGCCACCTCAGCGGATTCGCGGCCGAGCTGGGCAGCCGTATCGGGCTCACCACAGAGCGCCACGGCCGCCGCACGCCGAGCGGTGAAGAACCCCGTGTCACGGCGCGACAGTGTCCCCATGGAGATCGCCTCCCCGAACAGTTCCACCGCCATGCCCGGCTTCCCGGCCTCGGTGTAGGTAACGGCGTTGCGCAGCAGCAACGTGTGCTCAGTGAAGTAGGCCCCGAGCAGCGTGGGGCCATCGTCAGGCACGGTGGTCAGTAGCTCGTGCGCCTCGTCGAGCTTCTGCTTGACGGCATCCAGCGGTTCGCCAGTCATGGCCAGGCCGAGAGCTTCTTGCTGCGTAACTTCAGCACGGGCACGCGGCGGCAGCTGCCACCGTGCATGGCTCCCTGCTTGGGCCAGGGTGAGCACTCGCAGGGCATCGCGTTCGTCGTAGGCCATCTGGGACTTCTTGAGCAGGACGTACCCCTGCATGGCGGCGTCGTCGGCTTCTTGGGCCCACTCCATGGCGCGGTCGTACCAGAAGCCAGCCTGCCCGGGCTGGTGAATATCGCGGTACAACCATCCCGCGAACTCTGCCGCGTCGGCCCCGACGGACAACAGCACGCGGCGGGCCTTGGGTTTCACGTCCCGAGCCTGCTGCTCGATGGCCCCCAGCAGCCCGAGCACCACCGGCAGGGTCTTCTTCGGGCCCACGCGACCGTCGTCGCGCTTGGCGTGGTCGAGCTGGGCGCGGAAGTAGTCGGCGGCCGGACCGCCTTGGTAGCGGCGGGAATCTTCAAGAGCGGTCGCCACACGCTGGAGTTCTTCGAGGCCCAGGCCAGGCAGGGCGGCAGCGGCAATGCCGCTGAGGAGCGTTCGACGGTGGAGCGGACTCATGGCCTCGTCTTCCGTGGCGGAGGTGCTGTCGGCCGGGAGGGCCGACAGGCTGCCGAGGCCGTTGGTCGCGAGCACTTCCGCGTCGACCGGTACGGAGACCTGTTGCCCGTTGACCACGACTGGAAGCAGCACCGAGCCCGGGGTCTGGGGTCGTTGCTCTGGCATCTGGTGGTCGGTCTCTTGCCGAGGATTGGCAGGAGCCGCGAACTGGTGTCGGCTACCCGGCAGCTTGAACCACAGTAAGTCGGCCGGAACACCGAGGCTATGCGCCCACTGCATGAGCTTCGAGAGGTCCTGCGGTGCCGATCCGTTCTCAATACGGCTGAGCTGGGCCTGGGTCACGCCGAGCCAGTAGGCGACGGCTCCTTGTGACAGTGCTCGTCCGTGATGCGGATGGGTGCGGTAGGCGTAGAGAACCTGGCCGAAGTGCCAGCTCTCCAGTGCTTCGCGAATCTGAGGGTGCTGCCAGAACTCGGAAGGGAGAGCGGGCGGTTGGCCGGCTGACTGGCGTTCCTGGCGGGTACAGACCCCGCAGCGATCTCCGGCATTGTCCCTGGCCAGCCGCGTACCGCAGGGGCAGTAACGCGCCGCTTGCTGTGGTGCCATATTGCCGCCGTTCCTGCCCTCGGTGCCCCTGGCCTTTGCCTACCCAGCGTATTGCCACATACCGCCCCGGGGTGGCAATACGCCAGACGTATACCCGCCTATGCGCGGCCGTCGTTGGCCCGCCAACTGGCCGTCGGCAGGCTCGGGAGGCCCCGTTTACCCCCCCGACACGGGGCGGCAAGGAGCCGACAGCATGACCACAACGCCCCGACTGGCCTACGGCTACCTCCGCGTGTTGCCAGGGCTCGGGATAGACGACGTTCTGCATCTCCACCGCGACCTGGTGGCCTTCGCCGAAGTCCGAGGGTTTGTGCTCGCCGACGTGTTCATCGAGGCCCATTGGCAGCAGCTCAAGGCGTGGCACGAAGTTGTGGTCCACTGCCACACGAGGAACGTACGCCACGTCGTCATGCCTTCGCCCAAACACCTGCACACGATCCCGATCTTGGCCGAACTCATGAAAGACGATGTCGAGCGGGAAATTGGCGGCACGCTGTGGCTCGCCGCGCCGCTCGAAGCGACCGTCACTCCCGAGCAGGAGGTACGGCCGTGAACGCCAACCCGTACACGAGCGAGCTGGAGCTTGCCGCCCAGGCCGACGCCGTGCGGTGGGGGCGACGACACACCAGAGATGTTCTGTCGGCCTGGCGCTTGCCCGACGACCGCATTGACGATGCGCAGTTGGCGGTCTCGGAGTTGTTCACCAACGCTGTGTGCCACGTGGCCGAAGGATTTCCCAGCAGCGCACCACCCCGCGTGACGCTGACGCTGCACCTCGAACCGCACCGCCTCTTGGTGTGGGTGGCCGACCCGAGCAACAAGCCGCCCGTACGGGCCATGCAAACGCCCGGTGCTGAGAACGGGCGGGGACTGCTCATCTTGGAACAGCTCGCCAAAGAGTGGAGCTACTACTTTCTGCCGACCGGCGGCAAGGTCGTGTGGTGCTCGATAGCGCTGGGGTGAAGGAGTGAACACCCAGAGGCCCCGGCTGCCGCGCGGGCCGCCCTACCAGCCCCCAATCGAGTAGGAGGGACGGGTCGCCCGTCCCTCCTCTCACACCACCGGACATGCG
>CBFHCJ010000672.1:0-3904 GCA_965654005.1 uncultured Streptomyces sp.
CCCCCGCCCCCCCGGGGTGTCGCCCCTGGGGCGCCCTGCGCGGGGCGCGGCCGGTCACCCCACACCCCCCCCCCCCCCCCCCCCCCACCACCGGCTGACCCTTCCCGCACGCGGGCAGGACAGCGAGAAGACACGAAGGGAGACGCTCATGGGCTTGGCCATCGACGGGCTGATCAGTGGTCTCAAGACCACCGACCTCATCGACCAGCTGATGCAGGCGGAAGCCATCCCGCAGACCCTGCTGAAGAACAAGGTCAGCGACTCCACCAGCTACATCACCGCGATGCAGGCGCTCAACACCAAGGTCGCCGCGCTCGCGGACGCCGCGACGAAGGCGTCGAAGCCGGCAGGAACAGACCTGCACACCGCGTCCAGCAGTTCCACGGCAGTGACCGTCACTGCAGGAGTGGGCGCCGTCGACGGCACCATCGACTTCACGGTGGACAAGGTCGCCCAGTCCCAGGTGATCGTCACCGGCCCCCTCACCCAGTGGCCGGACGAGCCGCCCGTGCTCACCTTCGTCGCCGCGGACGGCACGACCAAGCAGGTCACCGCAGCGAGCTCATCCCTCGCCGACGTCGCCGCAGCGATCAACAAGGCGGGCGTCGGCGTCAGCGCCACCCGCGTCGCGGCCGGCCTCGACCCGGTCAGCGGCGCGCAGACCTACCGGCTGCAGCTCAGCTCCACCGCCACCGGCTCGACCGGGGCGTTCACCGCATATCGCGGAACCCCGGCCGACGTCACAGCAGGAACCGCCACCAACCTGCTCACGGAACCGGGCGCCGCCCAGGTGCGTGCAGCACAGGATGCGCAGCTCACCCTGTGGAGCGGCACCGGCGCCGCGCAGGCCGTCACCTCCACCACCAACTCCTTCGCGGACGTGCTCCCCGGTGTCTCGATCACCGTGAGCGCAGCATCCACTACCCCCGTCACGCTGACAGTGGCCCGCGACGACAAGTCGATCACCGACCTGGCGAACACCCTGGTCAGCAGCCTGAACGACATCTTCGGCTACGTCAGCTCGAAGCAGGCGGTGTCGACCACAACCAACGCGACGGGCGGCACGGTCGTCACGGCCGGAGCGTTCACCGGCGACTCGACGGTGCGGGACGCGAACCAGAAACTGCTGAGCGCCGCATCCGCCCCCATCGACGGCGTCTCGCCGTCCAAGTACGGCATCACCATCACCCGCGACGGAACCCTCACCTTCGACAAGGACGTCTTCGGCGCCGCGCTCGCGGCCGACCCGGAGAAGGTGAAGGCGGTCGTCCAGACGATCGCCGGCCGCGTCGCCGACGCCGCCACGGCGACCAGCGACAAGTACGACGGCACGATCACCACCAAGATCGCCGGCGAACAGAAGACGGTGAAAGGCCTCAACGACCAGATCACCGACTGGGATTCCAGGCTCGCCGACCGCCGCTCGACCCTGGAGAAGACCTACGCGAACCTCGAAGTGCAGTTGCAGCAGCTGCAATCGCAATCCTCATGGCTGACCGGCCAGCTCGCCTCGCTCTCATCGAGTTCCTCGTGAGCCTCCTGAGCGGCACGGCCGCGAAACTCAACGCGTACAACAGGGATGCGATCCTGTCGGCCTCCCCCGTCCGCCTCCTGACGATGCTCTACGACCGGCTGGTCCTCGACCTGACCCGCGCAGAGACCGCGCAGCGCGACGGCAACTGGCCGGTGGCCTGGGAGAACCTGCGTCACGCCGACCAGATCGTCGCCGAACTCGCCTCCTCCCTCCGCCTCGACGCGTGGGACGGAGCAGACGGCCTCCTGCAGCTCTACACGTACGTTGCCGACCTCATCGTCTTCGGCAACATCGAACGCGACCCGGACAAGATCCGCGAAGCCATCGACCTCATCGAGCCGCTCCGCCAGACCTGGCACGAAGCCGCGGCACTCCTCCCATCGGAGACGGGCGGCACCCTTGGCACAGCCTGACGACTTCGCCCAGTGGGAAGAAGACGACGCCCACTCCCCCACCGGCTGGGAGGACGCACTCACCCAGATGGAGCACGACCTCCAAGGCGCACTCGCCACGATCGACCCGGTGCCCTGGCGCCCACCCATCGCCCTCGGCCCGATCCCGCCGGAACTGATGGAACGCGCGGCGCGCATCCTGGAAGCGCAGATGCACACCATCCGCTACCTGGAAGACGTGCGCCAGACGACGGCGAAGCACCTGGCCGCGGTGCGCTCGGTGCCGTCGGCCGAGGTGGGGCCGCACCCGGTGTACTTCGATTTGATCGGCTGACGCGCTTCGGCGATCAGCTCAGCTGCTCTGCGGTGAGAAGCGCACGTAGGCGGAGACCTTGTCCCCGGCCCCCTCCGCCTCGCCGAATCCATCGTTGCGGAACCGTAACTCCCCCTGCGGCACGGTGAGTGTCACTGCAGCGTCGGTGGCGGAGCAGGCGGCGACCGCGCCGTGCGATTCGGGCACGGCGACGAGGCAGACGCCCGAGCCGTCGGTTTGGCGGGTGAGGTAGACGCGCATCCCGTTCGCCAGACCCTGATACCGGGATGATGCGGCATCCACGTCGAGGGAGCGAGCGGCCGGGGGCAGCGCATCGGACGAGACCCGTTTCTGTGTGAACGGAGCAGGCGTGGTGGCCACGCACGCCGTGAGCGAGAGCCCGGCGAGGATCGAGCATGCGCACGCCAGGCGCCTACGCCCCGATGAGAAATTCCACATGCCATGACGGTAGCGTGTCGGCCGCAATCGGGCCGCGCCGGCGAGGCCGCAGCGGTTTCCACACACACCTCCCCCAGCCTGTGGATAACTCTGTGCAAAACAGGTGGATGAGGTACGGAAACGTGTGGAGGACACGCGCGAGATGTGTGGACTCTCAGAGGTTCTCAAGGTTCAAAACCGTCTCTGATCAGGCTTTCTGAACGCCATGACTCAGTTTCGAACAGGACTTCGAAACTACCACCGTGTAATTCGACCACTGTGCAGAGCTGTGGATGAACCTGTGCACGAAGACGGTTACAGAGCCCTTTCCACAGGCCGATTTTCACAAAGCAGCTAACGTTCGCGAGAGCCCTGCCGATAGCAGAGAGTGAGCACGGACAGCTCGCAGATCAGGCCACGGATCGGCCGCCACACCAGACGAATCTCCGATGGGATGCAGCTGTGCTCGAATCCGTGACCAGTGCCGCGCTCGCGAGTGCCCTCGACGGCCTCGCCGCCCGGCAGCGCGCTATCGCCAACAACATCGCCAACGTCAACACGCCCGGATACACCGCAGAGCGCGTGTCGTTCGAGGATGCCCTCGCTCGGTCCGTCGCGCACGGGGACGGGCACGCCGCATCCACTGTCGCCCGCTCGCTCGAGCCGACCAGGACAGACGGCAACAACGTCAACCTCGACACAGAGACCCTGTCCAACGTGGACACCGTGCTGCGCTTCCAGTTCGCCTCGCAGGCGGCCGGCGGCCAGTTCTCGTCCATCCGAGCGGCACTGAGGACCAGCTGATGACATTCGACGCGATCGGCATCGCGGGCACGGGACTGACCCTGCACCGCAAGTGGCTCGACGCCATCTCCGACAACCTCGCCAACATCAACACGGCGAAACCGACCGATGGGGCCGCCTTCCAGGCGCGCTACGTGGTCGCCCAGGAGGGCGAAGGCACCACCGGTGTCTACGTCGCGGGCGCCGCATACGGCAGCGCCGAGGGGCGGATGGTCTACGAACCGGACAACCCCGTCGCCGACGAGAACGGCTACGTGCGATATCCGGACATCGACCTGTCGTCGCAGATGGGCGCCCTCATCATGGCGCAGCGCGGCTACCAGGCCAACGCGGCCGTCGTCGACCGCGCCAAAGAGTCATACCAGGCAGCCCTCGAGATCGGACGCAACTGATGCCCATTCCCGCCATCGGCGCCGTCAGCGC
>CBFHCJ010000673.1:0-3900 GCA_965654005.1 uncultured Streptomyces sp.
GAGGGGAGCTCCCCGGATGTCCCGCCCGGGGCGGTGTCCCTGGCACGGCCGATGGAAATGGGATCCATCGGACCGGAACTCGACTGGAACGCCGACGCCTGGCGCGAGGTGCGCACCCGCGCCCAGCGGGCGGGGCGGGCCTACATCTGGCTGAACCTGGTCGAACAGCGGCTGCGCGCGGTCGTGGCCGCCGTTCTCCGTCCCGTCTACGAACCCGTCCACGGCGACGACTGGGTGGTCGCCGCGGCCGGGCCGGCCGGGCAGGAGTGGGCGCAGCGCGCGGTCGCGGTACGCGAGGTCAGCCGCCGCAAGGGGTACTTGCTCGACCCCGCGGACGACAACGTGCTGAGCTTCCTGACGCTGCCGCAGCTGCGCGAGCTGATGGTGCAGCACTGGCCGTGCTTCGAGCCGTACGTCGACGAGCGCCGTGACGTCGAACTCGCCCTGGACGAGCTGGAAGTCACCCGGAACGTGGTCTCGCGCAACCGGGCCCTGTCGGAAGCCGTCCTCGCCCAGGCCGAGCGCGCCTCGGCCAGGCTGCTGGAGATCCTCGGTGCGGGCAGTGACGTGCCCTCGGCGCGCCGGCTGCCCGTCGACGCGGTCGAAGACCTGGTGGGCGACCGGTACGCGGACCTGGTCGCCGTCCATCCGGACCGGGTACGGCTGCTGCGGCAGTTCCCCGCCGAGGACATCTTCGGCGGCGCCCGCCGCCTCGACGCCATCGGCATCGGCCTCAACCTGCTCGTCCAGAACTTCTCCGGGCGCCGGCTGGTGCGGCTCGCCGAGTCGGGCTGCCGGGTGCGTCTGCTGTTCCTCAACCCCGCCTCCAGCGCCATCAAGCGGCGCGAGCGGGAGCTGGGCATCAAGAAGGGGGAGCTCAGCCGCGCCGTCGAGATGAACATCCTGCACACGCGCCGGGTGCGGTCGAGGCTGCGCGACCCGGGCGCCTTCGAGATCCAGGTCTTCGACGAGACGCCCCGCTTCACCGCCTACCTGGTCGACGGGGACGGCTCCGACGGCATCGCGGTCGTGCAGTCCTATCTGCGGCGCACCCGCGGCATGGAGGCACCGGTGCTGGTGCTGCGGAACGGCAGCAGGGTCGTCAAGTCGGACCAGGCCGACGAGAGCGGGCTCTTCCCGACCTATCGCGAGGAGTTCGAACTGACTTGGGCGGATTCACGGCCGGTGTCCTGAACTGTCCCAGGGTGTGGACCGGTTTGCGCAACGCGGCCCTCGGATTGTCAGTGGCGCATGCGAAGGTGGAGACCACTGGGGGAGAGCACCACCGAGAAGGGGGGCCGCCATGGCCTGGCACCAAGAGCTGCTGATCGGCTTCGACCTGGAGACGACCGGGACGGATCCGAATGAGGCGCGCATCGTCACGGGGGCGGTGATCGAGGTCAAGGGCGGAGAGCCGCTCGGCCGTCGCGACTGGATGGCAGACCCGGGCGTGGAGATCCCGGAAGACGCGGTGGCGGTGCACGGGATCACGAACGAGCGGGCGGCGGCGGAGGGCAGCCCACCGGACCATGTCGCGGACGCCATCGCGCAGACCCTGGCGGGTTACTGGCGCACGGGCGTCCCGGTCGTGGCGTACAACGCGGCCTTCGACCTGACCCTGCTGTCGTCGGAGTTGCGCCGGTACGGACTGCCGTCGCTGCGCGACCGCCTCGACGGCCTGGACCCGGCCCCGGCCCCGGTTATCGACCCTTACACGATCGACCGCTGGGTCGACCGCTACCGCCGTGGCAAGCGCAACCTCGAAGCGGTCTGCGCGGAGTACGGGGTCGATCTGGAGGCGGCGCACGACGCGGGGGCGGACGCCCTGGCCGCCGCGCGGCTCGCGGGCGCGATAGCCGTGCGCCACCCGAAGATCGCGGCGCTCGGGCGGGCGGAGCTGCACCGTCGGCAGATCGTGTGGTACGCGGCCTGGGCGGCCGACTTCCAGGCGTTCCTGCGCCGCAAGGGTGACGCGGAGGCCGTGGTGGACGGCACGTGGCCGCTGCGGGTTGCGGCGGACCGGGCGGTCTGAGCGGGTCCCGAGGGCCCGGTAGGGGGACCTGCGGGCGGTCTGGGCGGGTTCCGAGGGCTCAGAAGGAGTACCAGCGGACCGTCTCGTCCCCGTCCCGCAGGGACGCCACCCGTCGCTCGAACTCGGCCAGCGCCTTGGGGTTGCTCGGCGCGTGCTGGGCGACCCAGGCGCAACTGGCGGTCTCCCGCGCCCCGCGCAGCACGGAACAGCCCTCCCACTCGCGCACGTCCCAGCCGTACGCCCGGGTGAAGGAGTCGTACGCCTCGGCCGGGAGCCCATAGCGGTCGCGGCAGAGGGCCATGACGACCAGGTCGTGCTCGCGCAGGTCGGCCGAGAAGGTCTCCAGGTCGACCAGGACCGGACCGTCCGGGCCGATGTGCACATTGCGGGGCAGCGCGTCCCCATGGATCGGGCCCGAGGGCAGATGCGGCGTCAGCGTGGCCGCCGCGGCGGCGAACCGGTCGCGGCGCTCCCGCAGATACGCCGCGTCCGCCGCCTCGATCGCGTCGCCCGCGAGCCGCAGCCAGCGCTCCACGCCGCCCAACAGATCGCGGGGCGGCAGATCGAAGGAGGGGGAGGGGAGTGTGTGCACGATCCGCAGGAGTTCGGCCAGGTCCCGCGGTTCGGCGGGGCGTGCCGGGTCGGGCAGCCGGTGCCACACCGTCACCGGGTGGCCGACCACCAGCAGCGCCTTGGGCTCGGCCGCCCGCACCGCCGGGACGCCCGCCTCGGCCAGCCACACCGCGATGTCCAGTTCCCGCCGCGCCCGGTCGAGGAGTTCGGCGTCGCGTCCCACCTTGACCACCAGGTCACCGGCGGCGAACACCGCGTTCTCGCCCAGGCCGAGGAGCCGCGCGTCCCCCGCCGGGCCGGGCAGCACGCCCGCCGCGGCCAGCACGTCGCGCGCCCTTGCCTCGTCCATCGTCCGCCTCCGTGTCCCGTCCGCATGGTCCCGACCTGTGATGTCGGGTTCCCGCCCCTGTCGGCCAGTGTCGCATTCGCACAGGTCGGACCCCGGACGCGGGGACGTGACGGACCGGCTGTCGTCAGGGCCCATGACGCGGCGACATGGCCGGGGTGCGCCCACCCCGGCCACGTACGCCATCAGCGTCAAAACGGCAGACCCCGACTCGTACTCGTCGGTGAACCGTGAACGCTCCGGCTCATCCCCTCGGACCCCGGCCTCACCGTCGGGGAGGACCGTGGCCCCTTACAGCTACCCGGCGTTCTCGGGGCCCGAGAACGGGGTCGGGGCAGCCTCACCGCCGCCGGAGCCGCCGTCGTCGTGACCACCCCCCACGGGGCACGACGGCCGCTCTATGGTGTGCGGATGACGACGATGTATGCGGCGCTGCTGCGCGGGATCAACGTGGGCGGCGCCAAGAAGGTCCCGATGGCCGAGCTGCGTACGCTCCTGACCGGGCTCGGTCACACGGGCGTGGCCACCTATCTGCAGAGCGGGAACGCGGTCTTCACCGCCGACCACGGCGACGAGGAGTCCCTGGCGGCGGAGCTGGCCGAGGCGATCGAGAAGCACTTCGGCTTCCCCGTCGACGTGCTCGTACGCGACCACGCGTATCTGAAGGCCGTACGTGAGGCCTGTCCGTTCCCGGCCGACGAGCTGGAGGCCAGACAGCTGCACGTCACCTACTTCTCGAAGCCGGTGGACGCCGAGCGGTTCGCGGAGATCGACCGGGCCGCGTACCTGCCGGAGGAGTTCCGCCTCGGCGACCGCGTGCTCTACCTCTACGCCCCCGACGGACTCGGCCGGTCCAAGCTGGCCGAGCACCTGTCGAAGCGCCGGCTGACCAAGGAGCTGATCGCCACCTCGCGGAACTGGAACACCGTCGTCAAGCTGGAGGAGTTGA
>CBFHCJ010000674.1:0-3871 GCA_965654005.1 uncultured Streptomyces sp.
ACCCCGGATGACGAAGATGTCCACGCCCGCGTCGACGACCGCCTTGGAGAACTGGGCCGTGCGCTGCGGGGAGAGCGCCGCCGCGGTGACCACGCCGGCGTCGCGCACCTCCTTGATGCGCTGTCCGATCAGCTCCTCCTTGATGGGAGCCGCGTAGATCTCCTGGAGACGCCGGGTGGCGGACTCGACGGGCAGCTCGACGATCTCGTCGAGGAGCGGCTGCGGGTCCTCGTACCGCGTCCACAGGCCTTCGAGGTTCAGCACACCGAGGCCGCCGAGCTCGCCGATGCGGATCGCGGTGGCCGGGGAGACGACCGAGTCCATGGGAGCGGCCAGGAAGGGCAGCTCGAAGCGGTAGGCGTCGATCTGCCAGGCGATCGAGACCTCCTTCGGGTCCCGCGTACGGCGGCTGGGGACGACGGCGATGTCGTCGAAGGCGTACGCCCGGCGGCCGCGCTTGCCGCGCCCGATCTCGATCTCAGTCACGTCTGTGGCCTTTCCCTGATGCGTTGCAGCGTCTTCCAGTATCGCCGACGGGTACGACCAGGGCGGCCCCGGAGCCCCCGGGACCGCCCTTTCTTCGTGCCTCACGCGCGCGTGAGGGTCACTTACGGCTGTAGTTCGGCGCCTCGACCGTCATCTGGATGTCGTGCGGGTGGCTCTCCTTGAGGCCCGCGGAGGTGATCCGGACGAAGCGGCCCTTGGTCTCCATCTCCTCGATGGTGGCGGCGCCCACATAGCCCATGGTCTGCCGCAGACCGCCGACGAGCTGGTGCAGCACGTTGGACAGCGGGCCGCGGTAGGGCACCTGGCCCTCGACGCCCTCGGGGACGAGCTTGTCGTCGGAGGAGACCTCCGCCTGGAAGTAGCGGTCCTTGGAGTACGACTTGCCCTGGCCGCGGGACTGCATGGCACCCAGCGAGCCCATGCCGCGGTACGACTTGAACTGCTTGCCGTTGATGAAGAGCAGCTCGCCGGGCGACTCCTCACAACCCGCGAGGAGGCTGCCCAGCATCACCGTGTCGGCGCCGGCGGCCAGCGCCTTGCCGATGTCGCCGGAGTACTGGAGGCCGCCGTCGCCGATCAGCGGGATGCCCGCGGGACGGGCCGCGAGGGAGGCCTCGTAGATGGCGGTGACCTGCGGGACGCCGATGCCGGCGACCACGCGGGTGGTACAGATGGAGCCCGGGCCGACGCCCACCTTGATGCCGTCGACACCGGCGTCGATGAGCGCCTGGGCGCCGTCGCGGGTGGCGACGTTGCCGCCGATCACGTCGACGTTCACGCTCGACTTGATCTTCGCCATCCAGCTGAGGGCGTTGCTGTTGTGGCCGTGCGAGGTGTCGACCACCAGGAAGTCCACGCCGGCCGCGGCGAGGGCCTGGGCGCGCTCCAGCGCCTCGGGGCTGGCGCCCACCGCGGCACCGACGAGCAGTCGGCCCTCGGCGTCCTTCGCGGCGTTGGGGTACTTCTCGGCCTTCACGAAGTCCTTGACCGTGATCAGGCCCTTGAGGACGCCCTCGTCGTCCACCAGCGGAAGCTTCTCGATCTTGTGGCGCCGCAGCAGCTCCATGGCGTCCGCGCCGGAGATGCCGACCTTGCCGGTGACCAGGGGCATCGGGGTCATGACCTCGCGCACCTTGCGGCTGCGGTCGCTCTCGAAGGCCATGTCGCGGTTGGTGACGATGCCGAGGAGCTTGCCGGCCGGGTCGGTGACCGGGACGCCGCTGATGCGGAACTTGGCGCACAGCGCGTCGGCCTCGGCGAGCGTGGCGTCCGGGTGCACCGTGATCGGGTCGGTGACCATCCCGGACTCCGACCGCTTCACCAGGTCGACCTGGTTGACCTGGTCCTCGACGGACAGGTTGCGGTGCAGTACACCGACGCCGCCCAGACGGGCCATCGCGATCGCCATGCGCGACTCGGTGACCTTGTCCATGGCGGCGGACAGGAGCGGGATGTTGACCCGGACGTTGCGGGAGATGCGGGACGAGGTGTCGACCGCGTTGGGGAGCACTTCGGATGCACCCGGCAGCAGCAGCACGTCGTCGTAGGTCAGCCCGAGTGTCGCGAATTTCTCGGGCACTCCGTCGACGTTGGCAGTCATGACACCTTCCCCAAATGGCCTTGATCGGTGCGGATGTCCATGCTAACGGGAAGCATGGGTCCCTCATTCCACGGTTCTGGGTGGGCCCCGGGCTTCGTATGTTCGTACGGAGTCCGTGACCTGCCTGTTCGTGGGGGTCCGGAGGCCGTGTGACACACCGGCCGAGCAGGGTTCGGCAGCACCGAGAAGGGTTCGGCAACCGCCGAAATGCGCCGTCGTGGCTGGTCGCCGTCGCGGCGGAGGAAAAAATGCGGCCGGGAGCGGAAAGCAGGATCCGGAGACTCGCTACTGCTCGGCCAGCGCCCGCAGCCGACTCAGCGCCCTGTGTTGCGCCACCCTCACCGCTCCTGGTGACATTCCCAACATCTGACCCGTTTCCTCGGCCGTCAAGCCCACCGCGATCCGCAGCAGCAGCAGTTCGCGCTGGTTCTCGGGGAGGTTGGCCAGGAGTTTCTTGGCCCACTCGGCGTCGCTGGTCAGCCGCGCGCGCTCCTCGGGGCCCAGCGAATCGTCCGGGCGCTCCGGCATCTCGTCCGACGGGACCGCCGTCGAACCGGGGTGGCGCATCGCCGCACGCTGCAGATCGGCGACCTTGTGCGCGGCGATCGCGAACACGAACGCCTCGAAAGGGCGCCCGGTGTCCCTGTAGCGCGGCAGGGCGAGCAGGACGGCGACGCACACCTCCTGCGCCAGGTCCTCGACGAAGTGCCGGGCGTCGCCGGGCAGTCTCGACAGACGCGTACGGCAGTAGCGCAGGGCCAGAGGGTGAACGCGGGCGAGCAGGTCATGGGTCGCCTGCTCGTCGCCGTCGACGGCGCGATGGACGAGCGCACCGATCACCGTTGTCTCGTCGTCGCGCATCGGTCCATGGTGCCTTGGCGTAGTTCGGTCCGTGGCACCGCGTCCGTAGTTGTGCACGGAAGCGTTATGAGCAGGTGCGCCGGAACTCATCTCCTGCGCCCTCCCCTCCCGCTCGATCGACTCGTCCCCGAGGAACTCCACACCTCCAAGGATGCGGCATCCGCGGCGAAACGAGCAGCGGGCACCCCGCGGGCCCCTTGCCGAGCGACTTCAGGGGCCCTCCCTGGGGCCGCCGCGCCCCGCCCGCCGCGCGGCAGGCGGGGATCCGCGTACCCCCCGCGGTGATCCGCTCAGCGAACCAGGCCCCACCGGAAACCGAGCGCCACCGCGTGCGCGCGGTCCGAGGCGCCGAGCTTCTTGAACAGCCGCCGGGCGTGCGTCTTCACGGTGTCCTCGGAGAGGAACAGCTCACGGCCGATCTCCGCGTTGGAGCGGCCGTGACTCATGCCCTCGAGCACCTGGATCTCACGCGCGGTGAGCGTCGGCGCGGCACCCATCTCGGCCGAGCGCAGCCTCCGGGGAGCAAGCCGCCAGGTCGGGTCGGCGAGGGCCTGTGTGACGGTCGCCCGCAGCTCCGCACGCGAGGCGTCCTTGTGCAGATAGCCGCGCGCGCCGGCGGCGACCGCGAGCGCCACCCCGTCCAGGTCCTCGGCGACGGTGAGCATGATGATGCGCGCACCGGGGTCCGCGGACAGCAGCCGCCGCACGGTCTCGACGCCGCCCAGGCCGGGCATGCGTACGTCCATCAGAATCAGGTCCGAGCGGTCGGCCCCCCAGCGGCGGAGGACTTCCTCGCCGTTGGCCGCCGTCGTCACGCGCTCGACGCCGGGCACGGTCGCGACCGCGCGGCGGAGCGCCTCTCGGGCAAGCGGGGAGTCGTCGCAGACGAGGACGGATGTCATG
>CBFHCJ010000675.1:0-3870 GCA_965654005.1 uncultured Streptomyces sp.
TCCTTTTGTTTGTTTTTTCCTCACCCCACGGGGGGGGGGGGGGGGGCCGGGGGGGCGGGGGCGGGGGGACTTCGGGGCGGGGCGCCACAGGGGGGAACCGGCCCGTCGGGGATAGCCGCTCAGCTGACTCACAGAGAAAGCGGCGCGCACAACGAGGAAAGTCACCTTGTTCACCGCAGCAAGCAACGCAAGCGCAGGAGACCAGTCCACAAATTCACAAGGAGCGGGCGGTACCGCTCATGCCCGGCGGGTAAAAATGGTCGAGCGGGCATTCACGCTCCTCGACGGCCCCGCGCACGGCCCCAGCGAAATCGCTGAGGTCACCGGACTCCACGTCACGGTGGTGTACCGCATCCTGCAGTCCGGCATTCCGAGCAACTACTTCGTGCAGGGCCCCGGGGGGAAATACAGGCTGGGGCCGGGGGCTGCGGCGATCGGCATGCAGGCGATGGCGTACACGCCGGGCACGGAAGCCTCCCACCCGATCCTGGAACACCTGAGCAAGGCGCTGGACGCCATGGCCCTTCTGTGGGTGGTCTCCCCGTACGGCGCCCCACGCCGGGTGCTCGCCGACTACGCGCCCGGCCGCTACGACTTGGAGGCGCTGGGGCTGGGTGTCAGCGAACTGGTCGCCGTGGGCGGCGCATCTGTCCGCGCCACTGGTCGACACGGTGCTCGCCGAGCCCGTCCCCGCCGGCGCAGGACCGGGGGCTCTGGCTGAGGGGAAGTTCCGGGCGTCGCTGGAGGAGATCCGGGCGGCCGGGTACGCGCTGGGGTACGAGGAGATCACTGGATGGGGTGCAGTCGCCGCACCGGTGCTGTGGGGCGAGACCGTGTACGGGGCGATCAGCGTGGTCAAGCCGTCCTCCCTGCTGACCGACACTCCCAGGACGGTCGCGCAGACGGTGGCGGCCGCCGACCGCTTCAGCCTGCTGGTGTCCGGCGGAAACCTTCCCCTGGCCGGGTGAACAACGGGCTGGGACCGTCGAGACGGGCGGGCCCAGCCCGCGTCAGAACTTCGTCGCGTGGCCAAGCTCTGCGGCCCGGAGCCCCGTCGTGGACACTCCCTAAAGGGTGTAGCCCGGCACCGATACGGGGGAAACCGGGCCGGGCTACTTCCTACTTTGCCACCTCAGGCCCCACATGGCCCGCAAACGTGGATTCCTGCGGCGCTTGGGATCCGTTAGAAGACCAGTTCCCACGGTGCCAACGGTGAAAAAGCGCCGTGCGCGGCATCAATGAGCTTGCCGCGGGAGAGGTCCACGACCAGGAGATGGTGATCGCTCAGTCCGCTCATGTCGATCACAGCGACTTCGGTGACGGCCTGGACACTCCAGCCGTCCATGAGACCGCGATCGATGCGGCGCGGCCCGCCCTGCCCCACGGCGCTGTCGGCGAAGCCTGCGGTTGCGTTCAAGGCGTCTACCTGGTCGAGGTGCCGTGCGGCGTAGCGGGCGGGGTCGTGCATGCCGCAGTCGTGCATGACTTCGTCGAGGAAGGTGCAGCTCTTCCAGGAGCCGTCGGGGAGCTTGAGAGCGCGGTGGCGGCGGTGCGTGAGGTCGGTGATGTCGGGGGAGGACCAGTCGATGTCGGGTACCTCTTCGCCGGCCGGGACAGGCAGTTCGTTCGCGTCGCCGAAAAGCCAGCACAGGGCCCGAGGCTGCGGATCGGCGCGGTGGGCCTTCACCTTGTCGACGAGGGCGGTGAGCTCGTACGTCTCCGCCTCCCTGAGGGTGGGATTGCAGAAACTGCTGTGGAACGCGGCCGTGATGATGGGCACGCCAGGGGCCTCGGACAGCCCCAACACGACGTTGGTGGGCGGTGTGCGGAACACCCGGTCCAGGTGGTGCTGAGGACCGACGGTGAACGTTGATTCGCGGACAAGCATGCCGGTGGGATTGCGGCCCTGGCCCATCCGGGCTCGGAAGCCGCGCATGCCCAGGGTTCGGCGAGCGGCCTTCCAACGACGGGCGGCGGCGGCCTTCTCCTCGTCGGTGGCGTCCGGTCTGGTCTGCGAGTAAGTGAGTTCGGTCAGGCCGATCCAGTCGGCTTGCAGCGGCTTGAGCACGTCTTCGAACGCCGTACGCCACTCGTCGGGCAGAACTCCGGGTTCTACTTCGGGGCCGCCGTCGTGCTCCAGGTTCATCAGAGCGAGACGGATGGTGCCGTTGGGTGCTGCTTTCACGGGTTACCTCGCAGGAAGAGGACGGCAGGAACGTGGCGCACAGCTACGGTTTGCGGGCGATGCCGCCATAGACGTCGGTCGGCTCAGGGGAGCTGTTGGGGTCCGGCCGCCACAAGGGGCACGAGACGATCCCGGGCTCCAGGATTTCGAGTCCCCCGTAGTACGTGCTGAGCTGGGCAGGGCTGCGCAGGACGTACGGGAGGGCGCCGGTGTCGTTGTAGCCGACCTGGGCTTTCGCGAGGTCGGCGTCGGTGTTGGTGCCGTCGTAGTGCACGAAGTAGCTGCCGGTGGGCAGGTCGGCCTGAAGACGGCTGATGATCGCCGTCGCCTCGGCGTGGTCCTGGATGTGGCCGAGGACGCCCATGAGCATCAGGGCAACGGGCTGGGTGAAGTCCAGGAGGCCACGCGCGGCGGCCAGGATCATGTCCGGGTCGTGGAGGTCGGCGTCGACGTAATCGGTGCGACCTTCGCGTGTGCTGATGAACAGGGCCCTGGCGTGGGCAAGGACGATCGGGTCGTTGTCGACGTAGACGATCCGGGCGGCCGGGTTGACCCTTTGCGCGACCTCGTGGGTGTTGTCGGCCGCGGGCAGGCCGGTCCCGATGTCGAGGAACTGGCGGATGCCATGTTCGCCGGCGAGGAGGGTGACCGCGCGGATGAGGTACCGGCGCGATTCGCGGGCCATGGTGACGATCTGGGGGGCGATGGCGCGGTAGGTGTCGCCGGCCTGGCGGTCGGCGTCGTAGTGGTCCTTGCCGCCCATCCAGTAGTTCCAGATGCGGGCCGAGTTCGGGAGCGTCGTGTCGAAGTGCCTGATCATGGGTCTTCTTCCGGGCAGGTACGGGTTGTCAGGGCAGGTCAGCGGCTGGTGCCGCAGTCCGAGCCGGGACGGGTGCGGAGGGCGTGAGGGCGGCGAGCGCGGCCCACAGGACGGTGGGCTGTGTCCAGAGGAGTTGTCCGCACGGCTCGCCGCGGGTGATCCACCGCAGCCCTGGGCCGGGGCCCCGGGCTGCACGTGGAGGTGTCAGCAGGGCGGGACCGCTCAGGCACAGGGCAGGGGCGGGCCAGGGAAGCGTTCCGGCGTCCGGCGGGACGAAGAACCGCCAGTCGTCGCCTTCGGCGTACACGGCCCCGACCGGCGTACCGAGCGTGCGTAGACGATCCAGGGCCGTGGCGGCGTACTGCTGCGGCGCCTGCACCACGTCGAAGGCGGTTCCGGTGCTGATGATGCTGGGGGTGGAGCTGTGCCAGGCCGGGCCGAGCAACAGGTATGCCTGCCGGTTTGTCTCGCCGTCAGCCAGGGTGGGAATCGTCCAGCCGGGGGTGAGCAGGTCGGGCAGGGGGGTATGGCCAGGGCTCCGCCGTCGTACGGGGGAGAGGGAAACGGGAGGAGTCACGGGAGCCGTTCGGATCTTGAGTGGGTAGCGGTGCGGCGGCCCGACGTCGGAAACGGGTGCTCGGCGCGGCAGCCGCCGCGTGTGGACGGAGGCGGGACGCGCGGGCTGTTAGGGAGGAGGCATCCGGCCGATCCATCGGCCGGGATGCCGGAATTCATCGAGCGTGGGGGCGAGGCCGGGGGTGTTCCACACAGCGTAGAACGCGGTCAGCCCCCTGGCGTTGACGGCTTGGTCGACGAGGGCGCTGGCTCGGGCCACCCGCCGGTCGGCGAGGGGTTCCAGGATGCT
>CBFHCJ010000676.1:0-3864 GCA_965654005.1 uncultured Streptomyces sp.
GAAGCTCGTGCTGCGCAGATAACCGACCACGGCTGCGGGTGTCCACGTGCGGCGGACCGGGAACCGGTGCTCGCTGACGTCGCTGAACGCGGACTCGGCGAGGTCGTCCTCGTAGCGGCGCCCCGGCTCGGTGTACGCCCCAGCGGTGCCGGCCCGCCGCTCGGGGCCGAGGTAGGACTGGATGAGCCGCTGCAGATCCGCCGTCCACTGCGCTTGGTAGGTCCAGAGGCTGCCATCCCCCATGATCGCCACGCCGGCCCCGGGAGCGGTGACGCGGTCGGCCATCGTGAGGACCGCCGGGCGGGGCATCCAGTGAAACGCCCGCGCGCAGGTGACCAGGTCCGCTCGGTAGCCGTCGAACGGCGGCGTGAAGTCCTCGGCCCGCACGCAGTGGAAGCCAGCGGGACTGTCACCCAGGAGCGGGGCGAGGACTTCAGTGGCCTCGCGGAGCATCCCTGGGTCCGGATCAACCAGGTCCAGGCGGGCGACATTCGTGACAGCGGGAAGCAGCGCAGCTGTAACCTGCCCAGTGCCGCAGCCGAGATCGAGCAGGACAGGCCGGGCGACACCCGCCACTGTGCCGGCGAGCAGGCGGACCGCTTCGGACGGGATGCCCGGCCGGTATCGGGCGTAGTCGGCAGCCGCCGAGGCGAACAGGCCCCCGGGCTCTTCTCCCGGGCGGCCTCTCATGCGTGCTCCAGCAGCGCACGCAGTGCGGCGGCGTCCGCCTGGAGCTGCGCCTCGTCCTGGCGGTCTTTATCGAGGGTCGCCCATGGAAGCGGCGCGCCTGGCGCCGGGTCGGCATCGTCGGCGTACCGGGGAACGATGTGGGTGTGGAGGTGGGGCACCACGTTGCCGAGGGTGGAGTAGTTCATCTTCACCGGCTGGTAGAACGCCGTCAGGGCCTTGCCGAGCGTGAGGGTGTCGGCCCAGTACGCGGCGGCATGGGTTTCCGAGAGGTCGGTGGGCTCGGCGACGTGCGGTGCGCCGCGGTGGATGAGTACGCAATAGCCCCGCACCTGGCCCGAGCGCCACAGGTAGGCGTTGGCCACTTCGCCCCGGTGGAGCAGGATGCCCCAGCCGATGTCGTCGGCGGTGAAGTCGTTGCCGCACATGGGGCAGCCCTGGCCGTCGCGGTGGCGCAGGAATTCCTCGGACCAGCTGGCCGGCCGACGGGGGCCGTCGGCGGGCCGAGGAAGGGGTTTGGGTTGCTGGGTCATGGACAACTTCCGAGCGATGGAGAGGTCTGGTGGGGGACGGTGGCGAGCGGCGGCAGCGTCCAGGTGAGGGCCATGCCGCCGGGCCCGGAGGTGACGCGTTGCGGGCCACCGCCGTCCGGAATATCGACCTGGTACGTGTCCGGGCGGCCCGCCCGCTCCCAAGCGTCGTGGAGGGCTTCGAGTTCGGCCCACACATCGCGCGGCCCGTGCACGCGGACCGTGCCGTCGTCGGGACCGGCCACCGCCCAGGAGTCCTCCTCCGGGGCGACGATGGTCATAGTGTCGGCCTGGAAATCCCTGACCAAGCCCGGCGCCAGGTACGCGGCGGCGATCCAGAAGCCGTAGGCGTCATCGTCGGGCGGCACGAGCCGGGTCGGGCGGGGCCGGCCGGGGTCTGCTTTGAACTGCGGCCGGTGGTTCACGGCGGTGAGCCACTCGTAACCGAGCAAGGGCCGGTGGCCGCGTGGCCTGCCCGTCAGCACTACCTGAAGCCTGCCCTTCGGCGTGCGGGTGGCGCGGATCTGGCCGGGCCAGCTGGGCGTTCTGGTCACGAGCGTGGTCAGCAGCGTGCCGCCGGGGGCGAGCTGCTCCACCCAGGCCAGCGGGATGCACGGCACGCCGATGCCGGAATGGATTCGGTCATACGGTGCCCCGGCGGCGTGTCCGCCGAGCGCGTCACCTTCGACGACCACCGCCCCCAGCCCGAGCCGGTCCAGGTTCCGCTGGGCGAACACGCTCATGTGCGGATCGCGTTCGACACCGGTGGCGAGGCCGGGACCCGTGATGGCAGCGGCAAGTGCGAGAGAGACCCCCGGACCCGAACCCAGGTCCAGGAACCGCTGCCCGCGCTCCAGATCGAGGCATTGCAGCACATGGACGGTGGCGGGGGCGTATGTGCTCATGGAGGTCATGTGGCCGCCGGTCACCGGACCCCGGCCGAGGGCATCCAGCGGCTCGCCGTCGCGCTGGAGCAGGACGGAGTCGCCGCTGTAGACGAGGTCGAGCCACTCCGCCTGGTCGTCGGGATGAGCGCCGTCCAGAAGCCGCCACTGGATCGGCTCGATGCCAGGACCGCTCTCCCGGAGGTAGGCGTGGGGAAGGAGCAGTCCCCGGCGAACCTGGAGCAGGGCGTCGCGCAACAGCGGATCGGTCAGCACACCATCGGTGACGAGGCGGTCGACCATCGCGGTGCGCGCGGCAGTGGCGACGGCGAGCAGGTCAACGGACATGGACTCGCGCATCCTCGGGCGCTTGGACGCGCTCGACGAGGAGCCTTCTCCTCGTCCTTGCACAGCTGAACCCTCGGCCGTCGTTGCTGTACTCGGGCCGGGTAACGCGGACGCATCCGCAATCCCAGCGCAGTGCTTGGAAGAGCCATCCGGCCCTTGGGTAGTTTCTGGCCTGGGCCGGGGCACGTTCCTCTCCGAGGTGCTCACTTCTGCCGCCTCCAACCGATCTCGGTATACAGCCGGCCTGCGCGGATCCCCTCGATGGCCGCTCGGGTGTACGGGACGATCGGCTCCGGCAGGCTGTCGATGGGCCACCAGGCCCACCGGAGGCACTTGTCCATCTCCAGTACGCGGGGCTCGCCCTGCCATCGGCTGGCCTGGAAGAAGAGCTGGATGCGAGGGATGGCGTCCTCGTGGTCGAGGAGATGCACGGTATGCACGAGGGTGAGGTCTTCCTCGGCGACGACCAGCTCCGCCTCCTCCATCGCCTCCCGTACCACGCATGTCCGCACCGGTTCTCGTTCCACGTGCCCGGCCAGCGCGTGCCAGTGGCCACCCGCGAACGCAGAGTCCGGGTGTCGCTGCCCGAGCAGAACCATGCCGTCCCGCTCCAGGTACAGGTGGCCGCCGATCACGTTCAGTTCCGCGCTCACGCCGTACCACCTCCGCCCACCGCGGGATCGCGCTGTCCCTCGCCGGCAGGGACGTCGCCGGGTGAAGGGGACGGGAAGGGGACGGATGGTTGCACGAGTGGATCTCCTGGACGGGAGGGGACAGCCCGGTCTCGGTCTCCGGGCATCTGGCGGAGGCCGCGCAGTGGGGAGCGGTAGAGGACCATGAGGGGGACGAGGAGCAGGCAGGTGCCGACGATCAGGGTGGGCCGTACTCCGATCCGCGTCCCGAGGCCGCCCGCGACCAGGGCGGCCACCGGCCGCGCGCCCGAGGTGAGCCAGGTACTCACGGCCTGCATGCGGGCCTGCATGCCCTCGGCGGTGACGACCTGACGAATGGAGCGCTGAGTGGTTCCCGCCGCCGCGGCGCAGGCCAGCTGGACAAACAGGGCGGCGCCGATGCCGATCTGCCACGCCAGGGCTGGGGAGGCGAGCAGCAGCGGGATCTGGGTGAGCGGGGTGAGCGCGAGCGCGACGAGCATCATCGGCCCGGGCCCGTACCGTCGCGCGAGCGCCGGGGCGGCAAGCGCACCTGCCGCCGCGCCGAGGGCTCCCAGCCCCAGGACCACGCCGAAGGCGATCGGGCTCATCGAAAGTGACTTGAGCAGGTACAGGGCCCACAGGGTGTTGAGGAGTGCCAGGGCCGCCGAGGTGGTCGCATTGACCAGGGTCAGCGTGCGCAGCCGGTGATCACGGCGTACGTACCGCAGGCCCTCACCGATCTCGGTGTGCAGACGGCGGCCT
>CBFHCJ010000677.1:0-3860 GCA_965654005.1 uncultured Streptomyces sp.
CGCCGGCGGGGGTGATGGCCACCCGGAACTCGTTGTTCTTGACCTCGCGGGGGATACCGACCTTCATTGTCGATCACGGTCCTTAACTCTGGGTTTCTTCGGGCAATGCAGCGCATACCTGGATGTAGGTAGCGCATCGGGACACATCGCAAAAGTGTGCGGCGGAGTCATTCTAATGAAAGTATTTCGGTTGTCCAGCCTTTCAATCAATAGATCATTAGCGGATGTAACGCTGATTCGTAGGCGGCAGGGGTCTGGTCCCCTGGGTGGCGGCGGCCTGCCCGGCGATCAGCCTCGTGCCCTGCGGGTAGTAGCCGCAGCGCGGCGAAGGCGTTGGTGACGGGTCGGGTGGGCGAGGCGAAGCACACGAGTGCTCATCCGGCCGCGGCACTGAACAAGCCCCTGAGCTGCCTGGATGACATTCTCGGCAGGCGCAGCGTCGCCGGTGAGCTCCACCGCGCGCCGGATGGCGGCGCCGCCCTGCCGGTAGGAGACCCGCGGGGCAGCGGAGCGCGTCGTGGACCCGCCCTAGAACTAAACCAATCCGTACAGTACACTATCGGGGGTGGGCGCGGCACGGCCACACCTTGTGTCGGCAGATCGGCTGCAGGGAACGGCCGTGCGGAGTTCTGTGTCGGAGAAGCCAGGGAGTTGAAGACCATGACAGCGCGCGAGTTCAAGATCCTCGGCATATCGGGCAGTCTTCGGGCCGATTCGTACAACACGCTGCTGCTCCGCGCGGCGCAACGACTGGCGCCGGACGGCATGCGCATCGAGCTGTACGGCAACCTCGCCGACGTGCCCGCGTACAACGAGGACGACGACACGGATTCGCCGCCTGCGGCGGTCGCCGATCTCCGTCGGCGGATCGCTGAGGCCGACGGACTGCTGATCGCGACGCCCGAGTACAACTACGGAATCCCCGGCGTACTCAAGAACGCCCTGGACTGGGCGAGTACTACGGCGAGGCCGCCCCTCGCGGCCAAGGCCGTCGCGGTCACCGGTGCCGCACCCACCAACTTCGGATCGGTGCGTGCGCAGCTCAGCCTCCGCCAGATGTTCCTCTGGACCGATTCCCGCGTAGTCGTCAAGCCGGAGGTCATCGTCTTCCGGGCTCATGAGCGCTTCGACGATCGGGGAGAGCTGGTCGACCTGGAGACCGGTTCGCTGCTGGAGCAACTACTCGCCGCGCTTCGCCAAACGATCGAGCACGGTCGGGCCGCCCGCGGCCGGCGTGGCATCAACGCAGACATGTTCAACGGTCAATGAATTGTTCGATATATATATATATAGGGTGAAAAATGGGTTTTGAAAGGGTGTCCATGAACATCACGAAGCTCGTCACCGGGCTGAGACTCGGCACGCACACTCCGCAGGGCGCGGTGGCCATCCGAGCCTGGCGAGCGGTGAGTCAGGGCGGACTTCGTGCGTTGGACCTGCAGCGCTGGGGGGCCCGTCTTTGCGCGGTGCGGGTGATCTTGGAGATTGAAAGCAGGGATGCCCTGCTCACGATTGAAATGTCACGTCGGCTGCTGGACCGCAGCACTTGAACGCGAAAGCGACGTACCCGACGTAGGGCACCGCGCCGCCCGACCCTGCCGACGTCAAGGGGGCTCAGGACGGCTGCATCTCCCCGCACGTCGGTGCCCGGAGGCAACTGCGCCGGTCGGGTAAAGAATAAATCCGTGTGACGGCGTCAGGTTCGTTCGCGACCGGGTCGCGGGCGTTGGGGAAGGCCCTGTCGACATCATGCCTGGATCTGCGGTGCTGACGATGTCATCGGCGCGGTCCGCGACGCCTGGGAACGGCCCGATCCGCAGCGTCATGCGCAAACTCGAGGCCCGCGGCACGCAGTTCGACTATGCGTTTCTCCTCTACAATCATCCTCTCGCGAAGTGCTCGACCTCGTCGAGTAGCGCTTCCCTGTCGAGGATGCCCGCTCGCGCCTCGCCTCGACGTACTACGCCGCACTGTGCAGACGGGCCGGGACGGGCACCGGAATGACCGGCCGGGCTGTAGTGACCGGAGCTCGTCGAGACGCGCTTCACGAATCGTTCCGGCGCGTTGAGGGCTTCCGCCATTCTTTCTCGTGCGGGGCGGGCCTTGCCTCTGGTGTCCTGTGGAAACCCTCGAGTCCGTCCGGCGAGTGGGGGAGTGGTCGTCAAGGCATACAGCCAGGCACTTGGGCGGGGAGTTCCAGCAGAGGTGACCGAATTGCCTGGTTGTAGGGTGTGGTTGACGCCGGTCTACGGCCTGCTTGCGGCCAACAGCCTGTGGTCACCCGTGTAGACGTTCATCGACGTGCCGCGGAGGAAGCCGACCAGGGTCAGGCCGCTCTCGGCAGCGAGGTCCACGGCCAAGGAGGACGGAGCGGAAACAGCGGCGAGCACCGGTATGCCTGCCATGACGGCCTTTTGCACGAGCTCGAAGGAAGCCCGTCCGCTGACCATGAGCACCGTTTTGCGCAGCGGCAGCATGCCCGAGCGCGTGACGTGCCCGACGACCTTGTCGACGGCGTTGTGCCGCCCGACGTCCTCACGCAGGCACAGCAGGTCCCCGTCTGCGGTGAACAGGCCTGCTGCGTGCAGCCCGCCGGTGCTGTCGAACACCCACTGGGCAGCGCGCAGCCGGTCCGGGAGGGCGGACAGGGTTTCGGGCTCGAGCTGCATTTCGTCCCCGGCCACGCTCCACGACGCCGTGGTACGAACCGCCTCCAAGCTTGCCTTCCCGCACACCCCGCACGAGGACGTCGTGTAGAAGTTCCGCTCCAGTGACGCATCGGGCGGGGGCACACCGGCGCCCAGCAGGACGTCGACGATGTTGTAGGTGTTGGCGCCGTCCGTTGTGGCACCGGCGCAGTAGCGGATGCCTGCGATCTCCTCGGTAGCCCGGATGATCCCTTCGCTCACCAGGAACCCGGCCGCCAGGTCGAAGTCGTTGCCGGGAGTGCGCATGGTCACCGTCAACGGCCGGCCGCCCACACGGATCTCCAAAGGCTCTTCCACCGCCAGCGTGTCCGGGCGGCTGGATACGTGGCCGTCTCGGACGCGCAACACAGGGCGCCGGACGGTCACCCGGCCCATGCGGCAGCTCCCTCTGCAACCGGCTCCAGCCGGACCACGACGCTCTTGGAGGTGGGTGTGTTGCTGATGTCGGCGACGCTGTCGAGCGGCACCAGCACATTGGTCTCCGGGTAGTACGCGGCCGCCGATCCCGGGGTGGTGGGGTAGGCGATCACCCGGAAACCAGCCGTCCGGCGCTCAACCGCGCCGTGCCAGACGCTGACCAGATCGACTGTACTGCGGTCGGCCAGCCCCAGTTCTTCGAGGTCTGAGGGGTGGACGAGGACGACTCGGCGTCCGCCCTTGATACCCCGGTAGCGGTCGTCCATGGCGTAGGGGACTGTGTTCCACTGATCGTGCGAACGCAGGGTCTGCAGGATCAGGTGACCCTTTGGCGCCCGAAGCGCCATGAAGGCGTTGCGGGTGAAGACGGCCTTGCCGCTCGACGTGCGGAACTCATGCCGGTTGACCGGGTTGGGCAGGCGGAAGCCGCCTGGTTGCCGCACGCGGTTGTTGAAGTCCTCGAAGCCGGGTACCACGCGAGCTATACGGTTACGTATCGAGTCGCAGTCGGCTTCGAACTCCTTCCACGGAATGTCCGGCTGCCCGCCCAGGAGCGAGCGGGCCAGTCGGCTGATGATGGACACCTCGCTGAGCAGCTGTTCGGATGCCGGGGTGAGCCGGCCGCGGGTGGCGTGCACCTCGTGTGGGAACGGTTGAGTTTGGTCGATATGTGTGCGGTTAGACACCCCATGTCGTTTGGTGTCAAGCGGCATGGGGTTGGGCGTGGTGCGACCA
>CBFHCJ010000678.1:0-3857 GCA_965654005.1 uncultured Streptomyces sp.
GGGGGCGCCCGGAATCCCGGGCGCCCCCCGGTCACGTACACGGCGTGCTCAGTCCTCGAACGTCGCCGACAGCGCCTCCGCGAGGCCCGGCACCAGTTCCGGACCCGTCAGCACCTCCGTCGGCGAGTCCTTCTCGCGCAGGCGCAGCGCCGACTCGCGCGCGCCGTCCCGCAGGACCGCCACCGTCATCCGCACCTCCTGACGGTCCGGGTGATCGGCGACCCACTTCGCGAGCTTCTTCCCGCTCAGGCCCTCGGGGACCGAGGCCTCCGCGGACGGCGGCAGCATCAGCCGCTCCACCGTGAGCGCGCACCCGGCCACCGCGTCGGGCCATGCGATGGTGCCGAGGAACTCGTCCAGCGGCCTGTCGGCAGGGATCTGGTCCTGCTCGATCGGGGTGAGACCGACGGTCTCGGACTCGTCCTCCAGGCCGAGCTGGGCCGCGAGCGAGGGTTCCTGGGCCCGCAGTCGCGCGGTGTCTACGAGGGCGAAGAGGCGAGCGGGCTGGTCCCAGCCGAGGCCGGAGGCGTACTCGTCGATCTCGAGCACGGCCCGGGTGAGCGGGTTCGCTGCCATGGGAGTGTTGGACATGGTCACAATCCTGCCTCGTTCCGACCCGGAAGCGGGAACCGAGTAAAGCGCCAGTAAGTTGCATAGATGGGGCTCCGCGATCGTGGAGCCTCATCCATGGTCCGCGTTCACGGGGGCGGGGGCCTGAAGAATCGACATCGAACTTCGAGGTGCGCACCTTGGCTTTCCAGATGCCGGACCGCGGCGGAGGCCCGACGGGGCCACGGATCAGAGTGGGCCGCCCGTCCCGGCGTGCCCGGACCCTGCTCATGACGCTGGGGGTCCTCGCCGTTCTCGGCATGGCGTTCGTCATGTTCGCCGGCTTCTGGACGGACTGGCTCTGGTACCGGTCGGTGAAGTACTCGTCCGTCTTCACGACCACGCTGTGGACCAAGATCGGGCTCTTCTTCGTCTTCGGGCTGCTGATGGCGGCCGGGGTCGGCCTCAACATCTGGCTCGCGCACCGGCTGCGCCCGCCGCTGAGCGCCATGTCCATGGAGCAGCAGAGTCTCGACCGCTACCGGATGGGCATCGCGCCGTACAAGGTGTGGCTGCTGCTCGGGATCGCCGCCCTGGTGGGTCTGATCGCGGGCGCGTCCGCGGCCGGCCAATGGCGGACCTGGCTGCTGTGGGTGAACGGCGTGCCCTTCCACCAGAAGGACCCCCAGTTCCACCTGGACGTCGCCTTCTACGCCTTCGACCTGCCCTGGTACCGGTTCCTGCTCGGCTTCGGCTTCGCCGCCACCGTGCTGTCGCTGATCGCCGCCGCGCTCACGCACTACCTGTACGGCGGTCTCAGGATCACCTCCCCGGGAGCGCGCGCCACGGCCGCCGCGACCGGGCACCTGTCCGTGCTGCTCGGCGTCTTCGTCGCCCTGAAGGCGGTCGCCTACTGGCTCGACCGCTACGGACTCGCGGTCAAGTCCAGCGACTTCAAGGCGACCGGCAACTGGACGGGCCTCAGGTACGTCGACGCGAACGCCTATCTGCCGGCGAAAACGATCCTGTTCTGCATCGCCGTCATCTGCGCCCTGCTCTTCTTCGCCACCCTGTGGCGGCGCACCTGGCAACTGCCCGTCATCGGATTCGGCCTGATGGTCCTCTCGGCGATCCTCATCGGCGGGCTGTACCCGGCGATCGTCCAGAAGTTCCAGGTGGAGCCGAACGAGCAGGCCAAGGAGGCGCCGTACGTCGAGAAGAACATCAAGGCGACCCGCCAGGCCTACGGCATCGACGACGCCCAGGTCACCGAGTACGCCGGGGCGAGCAGCACCGAGGACAAGACCAGGCTGCGCGACGACGCCGACACCACGGCGAGTATCCGCCTGCTGGACCCGAACATCGTCTCCCCGACGTTCCAGCAGCTCCAGCAGATGAAGAACTACTACGCGTTCCCGACCAACCTGGACGTCGACCGGTACAACAAGGACGGCAAGGACCAGGACACGGTCATCGGTCTTCGCGAGCTGAACCTCAACGGCATTCCGAAGAACAACTGGATCAACGACCACTTCCGCTACACCCACGGCTTCGGCGTGGTCGCCGCCAAGGGGACCACGGCCGACGACAACGGCCAGCCCGTTTTCACCGAGTCCGACCTGCCCTCGAGCGGTGACCTGGGGACGTACCAGCAGCGGATCTACTACGGCGAGGGGACCACCACGTACTCGATCGTCGGCGGTCCCCAGAAGGAGATCGACTACTCCGACGACAGCGGCGAGAAGACCACCAGTTACCAGGCCAAGAGCGGGGTCAGCCTCTCCAGCCCGATCAACCGGGCCGCGTACGCGGTGGCGTTCAGCGAGCCGCAGATCCTCTACTCCGGTGCCATCGGCAAGGGATCGCGGATCCTGTACAACCGCACGCCGAAGGAGCGGGTCGAGGCGGTCGCGCCTTGGCTGACCATCGACGGCGACGCCTACCCGGCGGTCGTCGACGGCCGCATCCAGTGGATCGTCGACGCGTACACGACGTCGAACGGTTACCCGTACGCCTCTCGTACGACTCTCGGCGATACGACGGCCGACTCGCTGACCGCGGGCAACACCCAGCGTGCGGTGATGGCCCAGCAGAACCAGGTCAACTACATCCGCAACTCGGTGAAGGCGACCGTCGACGCGTACACCGGCGACGTCAAGCTCTACCAGTGGGACACCGAGGACCCGGTCCTGAAGACCTGGATGAAGGCGTTCCCGGGCACCGTGAAGCCCAGGAGCGACATCTCGCCCTCGCTGATGTCCCACCTCCGGTACCCGCAGGACCTGTTCAAGGTCCAGCGCGAGCTGCTGACCCGCTACCACGTCGAGGACGCACAGACCTTCCTCAGCGGCAGCGAGGTGTGGCAGGTGCCGGACGACCCGACCAATAAGTCGGGCAACGCCGTACCGCCGTACTACCTGAGCATGAAGATGCCCGACCAGCAGTCGCAGGCGTTCTCCCTGACGACCACGTTCACGCCGAACGGCCGGCCCAATCTGAGCGCCTTCATGGCGGTCGACTCCGAGGCGGGCACGAGCGACTACGGGCACATCAGGATCCTGAAACTGCCGACGAGCAAGACAGTCGACGGTCCCAAACAGGTGCAGAGCCAGTTCAACTCCAACTCGCAGCAGAACATCGCCGAGTTCGTCCGGCTCATCAGAGGAGGCGACTCGGAGATCGAGTACGGCAATCTGCTGACCATTCCGCTCGACGGGGGACTGCTCTACGTGGAGCCGGTCTACGTACGCGGTGGTGAACTGAAGTACCCGCTGCTACGGAAGGTGTTGGTGACCTACGGAGGCAACACCGCCTTCGAGGACACCCTCGACCAGGCCCTCAACAAGGTGTTCGGGGCGGAGGATTCGACCACCACGCCACCGGACACCGGCACCGGCCACCCGCCGACATCGAGCAACCCGACGGTCCAACAGGCTCTCGACGACGCTCAGAAGGCCTTCGAGGAGGGCCAGGCGGCCCTGAAGAAGGGTGACTGGCAGGCGTACGGCCAGGCGCAGAAGGACCTCCAGGACGCGCTCAAGCGGGCCGAGGAGGCCCAGTCCAAGGCGAACAAGACCGGCGGCAGCGGCGGGAGCAGGAGCAGCAGCAGTCCGAAACCGTCCGCCAGTCCCTCCACCAGCCCGAGCGGCTCGCCCAGTGGTTCGGCGAGCAGCAGTCCGAGCAGTTCGCCGAGCAGTTAGGGCGGCTGAACCGAGACTCCCTCCCGCGCCGTGATACGGTTACTACACAACGGCGCGGGGTGGAGCAGCTCGGTAGCTCGCTGGGCTCATAACCCAGAGGTCGCAGGT
>CBFHCJ010000679.1:0-3853 GCA_965654005.1 uncultured Streptomyces sp.
AGGCAGCCGACGGGGTCGTCTGAGGTACGAGTTCGTGGTCTCTCACGCCGCATCAGTGTCACCGGACTCACCCCGGCCAAACAGGAATCCGCGGACGTCACCCTTCTTCATCATGTCCTTCAGGTGCTCGAGGAACACCTCACGCTGTGTGGCCCGTCGATCGGCCAGGAGGTCGTACTCGCGCAGGGCCGTCATGTTGACGACCCAGCCGTTCTCACGGGAGATGGCCTGCTCAAGTGGGGAGTCGGGTATGACGTCCATGCCGGTGAAGTCGTGGTCAAACTCGGGCGCGATGTCGAGGTGTTGATTCGGCTCGTCGATGTAGAGCGTGTCGACGCCGACCTGCTGGCCGGCCTTGTCGAATGCCACGAGGAACACACGGTCTGCCCTGGTGGTGTTGTCGACGTGGACCGCTGCAACGTTCGTGTCACCGATGAAGCTCGTCTGCTCGAACCGCTCGTACATGCGAGCACGAGCGTCATGGCACCACATGATGCGCCGGGCTTCGTTGAAGCCTTTGAACTCGTCAGAGTTGGACGCTTCTGGGTGGGGGTGGTTCATCGGTCGGTGCGCTCCTTCATATGCGAGATCCGGGAGGTTTGCGATGCCAGGGGGCGTATTGGCTACGACACATGCCTCTAAGCAGCGAGCCTCAATCGTTCTTCACTGCGGCGCGGCAGGAGCAGCTGCTGGGAGCTCGCCTCGCTCCTGCTGCGCGCCGCTCGCTCGTGGGAAGCAGATCTTCCCCAGGCGGAAGGGCCGGCCATGGATCTGGTGAATCCGCGACCGGCTCGGACGCGCCATCGGGCGTGTTCGGGTGCTAGCCACTCAGCCCGGCTGCGCCGAGGTCCCTCGTACGGTCCGGCTGGGCCCAGGAGCATCGGCGGTGAGCCGTCACTGTGGTGCGCGGTGCCGGCTGGTCCGTCGCGTGCTTGGAGGTCATGCAGTTCGCCCCGTCTGGCTCGGGGGGCCTTCTCTCGTGAAAGTCCAGCGGCCGCGCTGTTCTCACGCCGCGCACTGGTCTATTCTCAGCACCGCCGACGTGCTCGAACAGGCCGGTGGAAGGCCCCAGGGTTCCTCAGATCTGCTGGTGGTGACTCTGCTGAGAGTCGTTATGAACAGGCCCTGGCAGGGGCCTGGTTTTGCGCTGGCGAGAGCGGGCGCCGGGACAGTGGTTGGAGCCACCCTCTGATGCCCGCCTCCTGGTGCTGCGGCGCATTCGTTGCCGCTCACCGGGCCAGCTCGCCGCTGGCCTGATCGGCTCCCCCGCGGACGGGTTCGGCTTGTGCCTCACTCGTCCGGTGGTGGGGCCGGGCTTGTATCGACAACGCTAGGCATATGCTGCGGGCGATGCCATTTCGCCGGTGCACAAACTGATCAATTACACCTGTTGGCATTGCACCAGTCGGCCGCGTGCCAGCGCGGAAGTGCACCTTCCTCATGACGGTCGTGTCGGGGGTGCACACATCCCGGTTCCCGGCATGACTCATCCGGCACTTGGCAAACTTTGCACCACATTCACAACACCACGCCTCGACCGGCCAGTTGGTCGGCAAAGCGCCATTTCACCGGTGGACCTTTGTGATCTTGGCAGGGTGAGTTTACCCCCTCTCGACGAGCCACTTTCCTCGTGTCCTCCTTGGGTCGGTGAGGGGTTTGTGGTACCCCCTCCGATGTGATCGAGCTTCCCGCCGAGCCGAAGCTGGCGACACCCGTCGAGACGTTTACCCTCCCGTTGAATTGGTTTGCCGAACCGAAGTGGGACGGCTTCCGGGCCTTCGCAGCGCGGGCTGCTGATGGTTCCTCGGTGCTGCGCTCGCGCAGGGGCGGTGAGCTGGCCGCGGCCTTTCCGGAGATCACCGATGCCATCGGCCGGCTGGACTGCTCCGTCGTCTTCGACGGAACTGGTCGTGTGGGAAGAGACCAGGCTCGCGTTCGAGCGGCTCACACAGCGGCTGCACCGACGGGGTGCCGCCGCGCAACGTGCCGCGGCTGTCTGGCCGGCTCACTATGTTGCCTTCGATCTGCTCCATCTGGACGGCCGGAGCCTGCTCGAGCGCCCCTACGTCGAAAGGCGGTACGCGCTGGGGGACTTGTTCCGGCGGGAGGGTCCTCGGCGCCCTGGACGTTGTGCCCGTCAACCAATGATGCGGAGGTGGCCCGCGGGTGGCTGGCCTGGTCAGCGGCCGGAGTGGAGGGCTGTGTGTTCAAGGACGGCGGCGAAAGCTATCGGCCGGGGGCGCTCCTGTCGCTTCGCCAGTGCGTGCGCGACACCCTCGAGATGGTCGTCGGTGCGGTCACCGGAGCGCCGCGCCGCCCCGGGATCCTGCTGCTCGGCCGGCACGACTCGGAGTGACGACTGCGATATTTGGGACGTACAAGCGCCTTGCCAGCGGCCCAGGCCCGAAGTGCGGGCGGCTTCCTACGCCCGGTGCAGACGGATCACCCGTGGGCCGGGCGGTCCTTCTCTGCCGGTTGGGGATCACAGCAGAAGCTGAAGGTGTCGCGGTCGTTCCGGAGACGGTCGTGGAGGTCAGCGCGGATATCTCCCGGGACGCTCGAGGCTGTCTGCGCCACCCTGTTCGGTTCGTGCGGGTACGAGCGGACATGGCCGTCGTCGACGTGCCACCCTTCGAGGTCCGCAGGCCGGAGGGGAGAGGGAGATGAAGACCGGGACCCGCGCCGGGCGCTGGCGGCGACGGTCAGCAGGCGACCACGGACAAGCCCGGACGATCTGAGCTCAGATCAGGCTGGCCCGTGACGACGTGCAACGAGAACTGGAGATCGCGTACGCCCGCGAGGGTGGCAAGATCGCGCTGCATGTGGTCCTCCACGGCGCGCAGGTGGGAACGCACCGTGACCTCGGAGAGACCGAGCGCGCGGGCTGCGGGCTCGACGTGTGTGTCGAAGGTGAGCCAGGCGAGCGCCGTGGACTGGAGGTCACGCCGGTCCGCCTGGACCGGTCTGACCAAGGTCTGTGCCCAGGCGTGCACGTGGGGGGTTTCCAACAGCCGTGCCAAGGAGGGCGGTTCCGAACCGCCCAGAACCGGCGAAGCGGAAATCTCTCGTTGCGTGACCAGTTCCATGGCCAGGGCGACGGCGATGCGGTCGCTTATGGACGCGAAGTCCATGCGCAACAGTTCAGCGGCTCGTGAGGCGCGGCGCATGACCGTGTTGCGGTGCAGGCGCAGCCGGCGGGCGGCCACCGTGTAGGGGTAGGCGAGGGCGGCAGGAAGGGTCTCGCGCATGGACTCCCACTGCGTCTCGTCGCGCATCAGCGGGTGCAGCAGGCGGCGGGCCCAGTTTTGCGCTTCAGCCTGCGGCAGGAGACTGACGAGGTCGGAGCCGTGTACGGAGAGGGCCACGGAGTCCGGTTGCAAGGCGGCAAACCTCTGGGCGGTGATGGCCTCGTGAAGTGCGTCGGCGAGCAGAGTCATGGAGTAGACCCCGCTGCCGCCCAGTGACGAAGGGGGTCCCAGGGCGGCCACCAGCCGGGTGAGTTCGGCAGAGACCTCTGCCCCGGTGTCTTCGTCGGAGCGGATCGGATGCACGATCAGGGTCCGCCGGTTGTCTCGCGGGTCAGGGACGACAAGGGCCTGCTGGCCGACGGCTGCGCTGCAGCGGCGTGCAGCCAGGTCCCGGCGTGCCTGCTGGGTCTCCACAACGAAGACGCGTGCGGTTTCCGTTTCCAGAAGTCCGGGCGCCAGATTAGCCATGACGCGCCGCGCTTTTTCGACCTCGCCGTCCAAAAGAAGCTCGAGCGCTGCGCTGCGCGCCGCGCGGGACGCGTCGGAGGCTGCCCGGTACTCGCGGTGCGCCTGGTCGACGAGGCCCAGCAGTTTTGCCGCATGCC
>CBFHCJ010000680.1:0-3830 GCA_965654005.1 uncultured Streptomyces sp.
TCGGGGGGGCGCCCCCCGGGGGGGGGCCCCCCCCCTTCGCTCATTCAGGCACCCCGCGGCTGCTCAGCTGTTCCGGATACTGCGTTCCTCAGTGGCTCCCGCCCTCCCTTCGGTGGGTGTGGCCCGTCTCAATGGGTGTGGCCTTTCGGATCGCCGTGGTCCCCAAGATCGGGTGGTGCGCAGTAGTCGACGCCGGATTCCGGCGAGACGAGGTCGCCGGACTCGATGTCGGTGCAGTAGGCGTCGAAGACCTCTCCCGCGGTAAGCGGTTCCAGGCGTTCTCCGCGCAGGCGCCAGCCGTAGACGCGGTCGGTCGTGTCCGGTGCGGTGGTGCGCATGACGAGTCCGCCGGCGCTGTGGGTGGCGATGCCCAAAGCGAGGACGGTGGTGAATTCGAGGGCCTCGGTCTCGTCGAGGCAGGTCGTGCCGTCGGCGTTCTCATCGGCGTGGAGGACCGCGACGAGTGTCTCGGGTGCCGCGGAGATGCTGCACACGAGGTGGCAGTGGCCGGGGCCGGCGGTGTCGAGGATCCGGGTGAGGAGGTGGGAGGCGTGCGCGAAGGCGGCGCGTCCGATGTGCTCGCCGCAGGAGGCGCAGGCGCCGAGGTGGGCCAGTGTTGTGGTCGCGTACTGCCAGGTGGCTTGTCGTACGGCTTCTTCGACCAGGTCCGGGACGAGTTCGCCCAGAGGTTGTCCCTCGTACGGGACGGTCGGTCCCGTGGCGGCCAGTTCGGCAGTGAAGCGGGTACGGCTGGCCGGGGCATCGGGTTCCAGGCCGCTGTCGGCGCAGAACTCCGCGTACTCCCGCGGATCGAAGAGAGCGACCGTGGTGTGGCTTCCCTGGGCGGCGAGGGCCTTGAGCAGGGCTTCCACCTGCTGGAGATAGGTCGTGTGGTCGTCGAAGGCGAAGGTGCGGTAGTGCCGCATCGCGGTGAAGTCGTGTTCGTCGGTCAACAGGCCGATGGTGCCCGCGATTTCGCGGCGCAGAACGCGTCGGATGGTCCGGTGCTCGGTGTGCGCCATGATTCCCCCTACATGCAGTCGATCAGTTCTCACTCACAGTAACTGGCGGCACTGACAACGCCCTCCCGGCCGCGGTGGTCGCGGGGCCGCAGCCGGGGCGGATCTGCCGGCGTGGGGAGTTCAGGCGCGCTTGCGGGTCAGGTCCTCGTAGAAGTGCAGCAGGTCGAGGTTGTCGATGGAGCCCGGGTTGACGGCCTTCTCCAGCGGGGTTCCCTGCAGGAGACGTTTGACCGGAACCTCGATGCGCTTGCCGGTGAGGGTGTGCGGGACCCCCGGCACCTCGATCACCTCGTCCGGGACGTGGCGCGGTGAGAGCTGCTCGCGGATGGTCTGTTTGATGCGATTCAGGAGGGCGTCGTCCAGAACGGCTCCGGGGGCCAGCTGGACGAACAGGGGCATCCAGTAGCCGCCGTCGGGCTGCTCGATGCCGATGACGAGGGACTCCTTGATCTCTGGCAGGCGCTCGACGGCCTCGTAGATGTCGGCCGAGCCCATGCGGACGCCCTGGCGGTTGAGCGTGGAGTCCGAGCGGCCGTGGATGACGACGGAGCCACGGGAGGTGACCGTGATCCAGTCGCCGTGGCGCCACACTCCGGGATACATGTCGAAGTAGCTGTCGTGGTACCGGCTGCCGTCGGGGTCGTTCCAGAAGCGGATCGGCATGGACGGCATCGGGCTGGTGACGACCAACTCGCCGACCTCGTCGATCAGTGGCTTGCCACTGGGGTCCCAGGACTGCAGGTCGGTGCCGAGGCCCGGCGCCTGGAGTTCGCCGATGTACACCGGGAGGGTCGGCACTGCTCCCGCGAAGCAGGAGCACACGTCCGTGCCACCGCTGACGGAGGCGATCCAGAGGTCGTCGCGGACCTCGTCGTGCAGCCAGCTGAAGCCGTCCGGCGGAAGCGGCGAGCCGGTTGTGGCCACGCACTGCACGCCGGCGAGGTCGTAGTCGCGCGCCGGGCGGATGCCCGCCTTGCGGCAGGCCATGACGTACGCGGCGGAGGTGCCGAAGAGGGTGGCGCCGGTGCGTTCGGCGACGCGCCACTGGGCGCCGGTGTCGGGATGACCGGGGCTGCCGTCGTACAGGACGATCGCGGTGCCCGTCAGGAGGCCGGAGACGAGGAAGTTCCACATCATCCAGCCGGTGGAGGTGTACCAGAAGAGACGGTCTTCGGGGCCGAGGTCGCAGTGCAGGCCGAGCTGCTTGAGGTGTTCGATCAGGATGCCGCCCTGGGACTGGACGATGGCCTTGGGCAGGCCGGTCGTGCCCGAGGAGTACAGGACCCACAGCGGGTGGTCGAACGGGACCTGTTCGAAGACGGGCTCGACGTCCGCCGAGGTCAGGGCCGACCATTCCACGGCGCCTTCGGGGGCGTCGGTGCCGAGCAGCGGGATGTGGACGACGGCACGCAGGGTAGGCAGCTCGCGGCGCAGTTCGGCGACGATCTCGCGACGGTCGTGCTCCTTGCCGCCGTAGCGGTAGCCGTCGACGGTGAACAGGACGACCGGCTCGACCTGCTGGAAGCGGTCCAGGACGCTGCGGGCGCCGAAGTCGGGTGCGCAGGAGGTCCACACCCCGCCGACGGCTGCCGTGGCAAGGAGGGCGACGACGGCCTGCGGGATGTTCGGGAGGTATCCGCTGATCCGGTCACCGGGGCGAACGCCGAGGGCGCGCAGCTCGGCGGCGAGGGAGCCGACCTCGCGACGCAGCTCGGACCAGGTGACGGGGCGTGGCTCGTGGGTCTCGTCGACGGCCAGGATGGCCGGTTCTTCGGCGCGGGTCTCCGCCGCGCGCAGGGCGTGTTCTGCGTAGTTCAGGGTCGCCCCGGGAAACCATTCGGCGCCGGGCATGGAGCGGTTGCCGAGCACGCGCGCATAGGGTGTGGAGAACCGTACGTCGAACCACTCGGTGACGGCCTTCCAGAAGGTGTCCAGCTCGTCCACCGACCAACGGTGGAGGGCCGCGTAGCCGCCCTCGGCGGGGGCTCCGTGGTGTTCGGCCGCCCATGCCTGGAACCTGGTGATCTGTGCCCGGGCGATGCGGTCGGCGTCAGGCTGCCAGAGCGGTGTGGGGTTCGCTGAGGTCATGGGGCGGCTCCCGGACTGTGCGCGTCGTGTGCGTGGTCGCACACAAGCAGGGGTCGTGCGCGTTTACGTGGCTGACACGGACGATGCCATGTGATCGACTGCTGCACCAGGGTGGCCCACACATAGTCGGCAACATGAAGATGTGCTCTCACCACAGGTGAACGACAGTTGAACGACGCCCCCGTACGGGGCCGTCAATGGCAGGGTGAGCAGTATGGACGGTCGTGACCTTGTGCGTTCGGTGAAGTCAGTCGGTTCGGGGGGTGCGGCACAGGGCTTTCGCACGCTGCGGGCCGCGTGGCGCAGGAGGCGTACCGACGCCACCGGGTTGCCGCGGCGGGGTGCGGAACGGGCGCGGGTGCCCGGAGCGGTACAGGATGTGGAGCCCGGGCCCGGCGGTGACATCGTACGGTTCGCCCGGGCCGAACTTCGGATCACGGTCACCGTGAACGGGGCCGTGTTCTGGGGTTGGGACGGGGCCGGGCCGGAACCGTCGTTCGCGCTCGCGGGCCGCAGCCCCGAGCCGGATCCGCGGGCCGTGCTGGAGCCGGACAAGGACGGCGGCTGGCGGGTCGTGGCGGAGCGTGCCACGGTCGTGGTGTCGCGGCACGGCGCGATCGAGGTGCGTACGCCCGGTGGGGTGATCCTGCGCCGGGATCTGCCGCCCCGGTGGTGGGAGCCGGCGGACGGGGGCGCTGCGCGCTGGATGCAGCGGTCCGA
>CBFHCJ010000681.1:0-3827 GCA_965654005.1 uncultured Streptomyces sp.
GGTCAGACGAGTCCGAACCATCAGCCCAGCGAAACGCCTCCAAATCCAGGCGCTCCTCCAGAGACTCCACACCCACACGCGGCCAACCGATCACCGTATGCAGACCCTTGAGCTGCGGCGGAATGCTGATGCCCAGGTCGCGCACCAACTGCTCGCCGTTGAAATAGGCATCCCGCAGCAGCAGCGCCCACCGGTCCCGCAGCATGTCCGCACGCAACATGTTGATCAGGGCGAGCTCGCCGTCCGACAGCGTCACCAGCGGCAGTTCAGGAATCGAGACGGTCACCGCAGCACCACCACCCGTCCCTTACCGCGCGACTTGGGTCGCTTCCCGTACTGCTTGCTGTTCAGGAGCTTCCGGCGCAACATCCGGGCGCCGACCATGCACACCGCAAGGTCGATCTTCCGGGCCGATTCCCGGTGCTCCTTGCCGATCGTGATCCCCCATGCGTTCGTGCGCCGACGGGCGTTCGCGACGTGCGCCCGCATCAGCTTGTGCCCGTCATGCGTGAGGCGCCGCTCAAGGATGTCCTCGCCCGTGCGCTTCACGGCATCGGTGAACTCCTCCTGGTGCCGCGGGGCACCCATGTCCCAGCGGACCGCGTGCTGCTTCGGCCCTGCCGTGACGGCGTGCAGGATCAGCTTTGAACCGTGCTCCTGCCCCCACTTGTCCAGGTAGGAGTACCAGTAGCGCTCGCCATCCTCGTCCTGTCCCGAGCCCGGGTCGCAGAAGAACGCCAGCACCTTGTACGCGTTGAAGGCCCGCTCTACGACGCCGTCAACCTCGTCGCGCGGCACCGACCACGGCATGTCCAAGTTCCAGTTCGCGGGTCGCTGCCACACGCCGAGCGTGAAGACGTGACCGTCGGACATGCGGCAGCCGGCCAGCGCTGTGGCGTCGTCCGACTTGGATCCGTCGAAGAACAGGACGACCTCTTCGCCGTCCAGGACTTCAAGGGCATCGGCCTTGCAGGCATCCCACTCATAGGGCGCCATCCATGCGTCCTCGGCCGCAACGATCATGTTGAACCAGAAGCGGCGCGATCGGCTGGGTGGATTTCTGACGTCGGCAATGGACTTCACGATCCGGTCCACGTTCAGCCACGTCGCGTCGCCGCGAATCGACCGGATCACCGCCGGAGCATCTTCCACCGTCAACGGCGCCTTCGGTGGAGCCTCGATCGAGTCGTACAGTAGGCCCGAATCCATCACTCGGCCGGCATCCACTGCTTCCCAGGCTTCACGGTCCCGCTCGGCAACCGAGTCCTGGCCCGGCTCGTATGCGTTGGTGATGCGCAGCGTCCGGGCTGCACCGTCAGCGGACTTGGTGGCGTTGCGCTCGATCACGTCGGCCATGTCGTGGCCCGAGTTCGAGGAGTCCCAGTGGTGCGTCTCGTTGAGGAGTACGAACGTGGCCCGCGCGCCCTCCAGCGTCGACGGCGAGGATGTGACGGCCTGGATCAGGCGCGAGTCGCCCAGAGCGTTGACGGTCTCCTTGCCGACCTGGATGCGGTAGTGATCCTTCGCCTCCTGCGTGAACAGCGACGGGAAGAGCCTCATCGTGTTCTTCGTCTGCTCCAGACTGACCGCCGCGGTCTGAACCCAGGCTTCTGGGCTGTCCGTTGCGATGGGCGTGCCGTCCGAAGCCCAGCCGGCGAAGCGAGAAGGTCCGAGAGCCTCGCCTGCGCACAGGCACGCTCCGACCGGGTCTTTTCCCCAGCCTTTCAGGCGCTGAAGGACCCCATCGCGGTAGGCGAACGTGCCCGACTCGTCGAGGGCGAACCACCACAGTAGAAAGCGGGCCTGCTCGTCGGTGAAGCGCCAGGGAACGCCACGGGAATGCTGCAGCCACACGCCGCACCAGCCGAGGAACTCCCAGCCGAGCGTCGCTTCCGGCAGCAGCCAAGTGCCGTCCGGGTTCCGCTGCCAGGTCGGGCCGATCAGCTTCGGCTCCCACTCCAGCTCGGGGCGCGGCGTGACCGTCAGCAGCCGCTCCCGGTACCAGCCGATGACATCGTCATGCCCGTCGTCCTGGCGCTCGACCGACCGCCTACGCGCCACGGCCCCAACGCGCCATCGCGGCCTGGCGAGCCGAAGCCGACGCATTGCCCTTCGCCGGCGCCTCCTCGTCCGGCAGCTTCAGCCAGCCGAGCAGGCGAGCGAGCACGCCACGGTGCTGCCGCAACTCCTGAACCAGGGGGGAAGCCACCGGCTGCCCCATGCTGCCGGTGACCATCAGATCCGCATGCACGAGCTCCGCCTCAAGCCGCTCGATCAGGTCGATCTCCCGGCAGGCGTCCTCCAGGACGCGCAGCTCGTCGATGCGCAGCTCATAGTTCCCCGCGATCTCCGACCAGACCACCAGGGCCTTGTCTCCGAGACCCTCAGGGGGTTCGATCTTCGATGACATGACGACCCTCCTGGGGCCTCGGGACGGCCCACCAGGGGCCGAAAAAATGCAGCTCAGCCGCACGCTCATCCAGGGCTTGTAGACGGCCCCGATCCCTGAAAATCCGGGTACGGGGGTATTGCCCCTATCTGTCCGATTCGCAACCTGAGTTCCTCGACTGCTCGCTTATCGAGCTGGAGCCTGTCGGTCTTGATCGAGTTGCAGAGGTAGTGGGCCAGCTGAACGTTCGCCGGTTCGTGCGTTCCGCCTTGCGCCAACGGAACGACATGATCGAGCGTCGGCGCTTGAGGGTGTGGAACGACCTCATCCCGCAGTACTGCCTCGCCGCACAGCTGGCATGTCCAGTGGTCCCGCTCGTACACCTCGGGCCGGCTGACGGGTGCGACGAAGGCGTTGCGCTCCAGCGCTCGACGCTTGTCCTTGGCTGATCGTCGGCCGCAGCGAGGAGAGCAGTTCTGGTCACGTGGATTGTCAGTCACGAACCAGGCGCTGCACATGGGACAGCATGCACTGAACCAGCGGCGCCGCAACGGACGGAGCACTACCACCTGGGCTACGCGTGGGGCTGCCAGCAGCGGCTTCCAGGCGAGTTCAACCTGGGCATGCTTCGCATGGCTCACCTCGTACCAACACGCATGCGAGCAGTACCTCGCTGCGTGCTTGGTCACAACTGCCTGCCGATCACACCGCTCGCAGGTGATCGTGTACTGCCTCTTCTTCCCCCGGTCATACAGGCGGGATTGGAAGTACCCGTGCTTCTCCTTGTAGCGCCGCTGGTACTCGCGCATGCGCTCCGCGTTGAAGGCCCGCCTACATTCCGGCTTGCCGCACTGCTTGCGACGGGGGTGGGTCATGAGAGTCGCACAGTATGGGCACGGCACCGCAGCAGCTCGTCGAGCTTCTTCCCGAGTTGCTGCGGCTTGCGCCTGGCGCGCGAGGCGTCTGCGCTCCCACTCGTCTGCTCTGCCTGTCTCGCGCGCCCGAGTCTTGTTGAAGCGGGAACGGCAGTTAGCGGAGCAGTACTTGGGGATCGGTCCGTCGCCAGCGACGGGGGCCTTCTGGTCACATTGGGCGCAGTTGATCCACTCAGGTCTCATTCTGTCTCCAGGCATGCGGAAGGCCCGATGCCTGGAGACATTGGGCCTTCCTTCCTGCGGGAGCTACCCGCAGGCGTTTTCGGTTGTTGAGTGAGTCAGCGGCGCCGGGCGACGTTGCGTCGGTCGCCGGGCCAGACGCCGGTTCGTTCGAAGTGGAGCCGTGCGCAGTACGCCTTGGCTCGCGGTCCGAGGTACTTGGCCAGTTGGCGTGAGCACCTTATGTGATCACCTGGCGAATTCCAGCGGATCTTGGCAGAGCCCGGCCCTGTCGCCCAGTACTTCTTCAACTGGGCAGCGCCTCCGCGCCGGCTTCGCCGGGT
>CBFHCJ010000682.1:0-3810 GCA_965654005.1 uncultured Streptomyces sp.
CGCCGCGTGAAGATCCTCGGCTGCGGCACCTCGTACCACGCGGGCATGATCGGCGCCCAGATGATAGAGGAGCTGGCCCGTATCCCCGCGGACGCCGAGCCCGCCTCCGAATTCCGCTACCGCAACGCGGTCGTGGACCCCGACACGCTCTACGTCGCGGTCTCCCAGTCCGGTGAGACCTACGACGTCCTCGCCGCAGTTCAGGAGTTGAAGCGCAAGGGCGCTCGGGTGCTGGGCATCGTCAACGTGGTCGGTTCGGCGATCGCGCGCGAGGCGGACGGCGGCATGTACGTCCACGCGGGCCCCGAGGTGTGCGTGGTGTCCACCAAGTGCTTCACCAACACCACCGTCGCCTTCGGGCTGCTCGCGCTGCACCTCGGCCGCACGCGCGACCTGTCGGTGCGCGACGGCAAGCGGATCATCGAGGGCCTGCGCAAGCTGCCCGAGCAGATCTCCGAGATCCTCTCGCGGGAGGAGGAGATCAAGAAGCTGTCGGAGCAGTTCGCCGACGCCCGCTCGATGCTCTTCATCGGGCGCGTGCGCGGCTACCCGGTGGCCCGTGAGGCCTCGCTGAAGCTGAAGGAGGTCTCGTACATCCACGCCGAGGCCTACCCGGCCTCCGAGCTCAAGCACGGCCCGCTGGCGCTGATCGAGCCGGCCCTCCCGACGGTCGCGATCGTGCCGGACGACGACCTGCTGGAGAAGAACCGCGCGGCCATGGAGGAGATCAAGGCCCGCAGCGGCCGGATCCTCGCGGTGGCCCACCAGGAGCAGGAGAAGGCCGACCACACCATCGTCGTGCCGAAGAACGAGGACGAGCTGGACCCGATTCTGATGGGCATTCCGCTGCAACTCCTCGCCTACCACACGGCCCTGGCGCTCGGCCGGGACATCGACAAGCCGCGCAACCTGGCCAAGTCGGTGACGGTGGTGTAGTAACCGCCGTCCCTTTCAACGGACATGAGCGACCCCCCGTGTGCCACCTGCACAGGGGGTCGCTCTTCGAGGGCCGGGACCGCCCTCCCCCAAGTCCAAGTTCTCGACTTCGCTCGAACAAGGGGACCCCTGTCCCGGCCCGTCGCTGCCTCAGCCGGCGGCCGTCACCCTCCGGCCGGCAGCGCGTCGCGGCAGGACGGTGGGCCACTTGGCCAGCGCCGCCGTCGCCGCGTACCAGGCGACCACGCCCGCGGCGACCGCGAACCAGCCACCGGCCTTGCCCAGTGCGTCGCTGCCCGCGAAACGTGCGATGGCGAGCAGCAGCAGCGAGACGAAGAGCAGGCCGTAGGCGCCCTGGTCGAGGACGCCGCCGGAGGCTCCGAGCGTCAGGCTCAGCGCCACCAGGGCGAACAGCAGGAGGAAGAGTCCGGCGGCGTTGTCGGACATCTGGTTGCCGGCCGTGACGGCCCAGGTGAACCACAGGGCGCCGAGCGCCGAGAAGGCCGTTCCTGTGGCGGTGTCACGGTCGCGGAAAGCGACCAGGCCGGCGAGGAACAGGGCAACTCCGCCGACGTAGTGGGCCAGTGACATGGCGTCGGCGGTCGTGACGCCGTCGATCACCTTGGTGGTTCCGAGACCGAAGGCCAACAGGGTGATGCCCAGTGCGAGTCGGCCGACGATCGAGGTGCTGCTTCCCGCAGAGACTTCGTTGTCCACGGCGGGCTCCCTTCTTGTCCTGCATATACGGTTGTGCGGTGACCGATATATGCCCTTCACAAAGGCACAAACACCTCTACGCGCAAGAAGATTTGGGCCGTTTCAGCCCACCCGACGCGTGAGGCCGAGTCCGTGCCGAGTCCGTGCCGAGTCCGTGACAAGTCCGCGACAAGTCCGTGACGATCCGTTCAGGGAACTCGCCACCCACCCGCCTGCCCACACACACCCGCACCACTCGGCGCGCCCCGGCCGCAACCAGCCTGTCCGGCTCTTGAGAACGAGGCCGTTCAGGCAGATACGGGGGCCTGGGGGCACAGCCCCCGGAAAGGGGGGCAGGGAACGCAGTTGCCGCCAGGGACCCGGACGCGCAGCCCCGCCAGGGGTGCAGGGGACGCAGTCCCCGCCGAGGCCCGGGGGCGCAGCCCCGCCAGGGGTGCATGGGCGGCGAGGGCGAAGCCACTCACCGCACCGACGGCCCACGCACAGATACCGCGAGATCAGGGAATAACGATCACCGGACGCCGCGCGCGCTTCGCGAGCCGTCCGGCCACCGAGCCGAAGATGCGGCCGACGATGCCATGCGTGGAGCCGACCACGATCGCGTCCGCCTCGTACTCCCGCCCCACCTCTTCGAGTTCGTGGCAGATGTCCCCGCCGCGCTCGACCAGGATCCAGGGCACCTCGGCGAGATGCTCCGCGCAGGCGAGTTCGAGCCCGAGGACCTCGGTGCGGTGGTCCGGCACGTCCACGAAGACCGGGGGCTCGCAGCCCGCCCACACCGTGGTGGGCAGCCGGTTGGCGACGTGGACGATGATCAGGCCCGCTCGGGAGCGGTGCGCCATGCCGATCGCGTACGCGAGGGCACGCTCGCTGGAGGTGGAGCCGTCGAAGCCGACGACCACGCCGTGTTTGAAGGCGGGGTCGCAGGACGGGCTTGACTCTTCCGCCGGCAAGGGCTCGGCCGCCGTGGGGTCGGCGACGGGGCGCTTGCGGTCCGCGGGATCGAAGAATTGGTGACCGGCCATGGGTTTCTCGGCGTTGTGATCCTCGTGGGTGGGACGACATGTGCGTCGGAGCTGTGTCCGGGAATCATCTTCCCAATCCCATACCCCCAAGGGTACGGCGGCACGCCTCCTTAGCCCAGATCCCGCGCTCGGCGCACGGGGTTCCAGGGAGCATGCACGAGAGGGCGCTCGTAACGCAATGGTTGCTGCCCCGTACAGGCGGTTTGCGCAGGGTTCACCCGGGAAGCGGGGCACCCCCGGGATCCGACAGTGACCGACCGATCGGACAGGGCGTTGAACGGGGCGTACCGCCGTCCCAGGGAGCAGACCGTGTCCGGACCCCGCACCGCCCCGCAGCAGCGCCCCGCGTCCGACACGGCGAGCGATGTGATTCGCTGGGCGGCCTTCGCCTGCGTCCTGGTCCCCGTGGTCCTCGTCTGGTACGGCACCTCGCTCCCCGGCGCGGTCAGCGCCGGGCTGGGACTGGCGGCCGTCACCTGGGTGTGCCGGGCACTGCTGCGGGAGTCCGAACGGGGCGCGGCGCGGCTGCCCGCCGAGGAGCGCGCCCCGTACCGCGGACGGCCCAGCAGGACCGGAACGGGGGCGCACAGGGGCGGTCGGCACGGTGGGGGAAACACTCCGGTCGACTGACCGGTTTCCGCGCACGCCCCCGCAGCTTTTCAGCCAACTTCTCAGCCCCGTGCAATCGGGGGCCGAACGGCCCCCCACCCCCCGTTCGACCTGCGCCGAAAGGGGCTCGAAGGGCGCGCGCACCCTATGCGGATTGGCCACTGGGACGAGGCGCACTTCCCTGCACGGCCCACGAGTGCAACGCTTCGTGATCGAATGCTTCACGCCAAGTTGCCATGTCGACAATCTGCCGGGTGGTGAACTGGCCACGTCGGCATCTTGCGACACAGTAGATTCGATCTTGACTGTCTACGGCGGGGGACTCGTGCAGGACCGAGGGGAAACGTGCAGGAGCGACACAACCGAGGAGCCGCGACCACCGAGGGGGGCTTAGCAGTATGAGCCACGACTCCACTGCCGCGCCGGAAGCCGCGGCCCGGAAGCTTTCCGGGCGACGCCGCAAGGAGATCGTCGCGGTGCTGCTGTTCAGCGGCGGCCCCATCTTCGAGAGTTCCATACCGCT
>CBFHCJ010000683.1:0-3787 GCA_965654005.1 uncultured Streptomyces sp.
GGGGCGGCCCCGGGACTTCGGCCCGGGGGCAGCCCCTTCTCCGTGCGCTCACAGCACGCTGTCGGTCCTCTCGATGACGGGTGGCCCGGAGAGGAGGCCAAGGAGGCGGTCCGGTACGTCCGGGAACTCCGAGGCGAGGTGAACGGTGACGGCACGCAGGACGGGAAAGAGGGCGCGGAGTCTGGAGAGGTCTTCGCGCCCGGCGAAGTTGTTCAGGCGGAGCCGGGTGGCAAGGGGCAGAACGGGGCCTACGACGCCTGCGCGTCCGAGTGCGCCTGCGTGACCAGGTCGATCGCGACCTCCAGGACCGCCTTGCGTGTGTCCTCCGGGTCGCCCTCCACCTCCTGGAGGAGGAACATGCCCGCGTGCATCGTGAACAGTGCGCTGATGCAGCGGACCTGGTCGGTCAGTGACGCGTCGGGGTCCCTGATGATGTCGCGCATCTGGAGCATGCGGTCCTTGAACTCGTTGCCGATTCTCAGTTCTCTGACCGTCGCCTGGTTCTCCTGCATGAAACGGAAGAGGGGGGCCGCGCCGGCCAGTGCGTCGTTGTAGCGGCGCAGCACCTCACGCTTGGTCTCAAGGTTGTGCGGCTGTGCCTTGCCCCACTCGATCAGCTCGTCGATCGGACGGTTCAGGTCCTCGAAGATGCTGACAAGGATCTCTTCCTTGGTCTTGAAGTGGTAGTACAGCGCCGCCTTGGTGACCTCCAGGCGCTCGGCGATCTCCCGCAGCGAGGTCTTCTCGTAGCCCTGCTCGGCGAAGAGTTCGAGCGCCACGTCCTGGATGCGCTGGCGGGTGTCCCCGCGCCGCTGACGCTTGGTGCCGTCCATGATGGTGCCCCTCATTCTCGTACTCCTCGCGTTTCCGGAACCTACGTGCCGGCCGACTGGCAAGCCCGCAAAACTAACTTGACGCCCGGCTAGTTACGGAGCTACCTTCCCTTAGTGTAGTCAACTAGCCGGGCGGCAAGTAAGTAACCGAGTGGCTGGCAGTACCTAGGGGAGTGAAACCATGGCGGACAGCACGGCGTCAGCCGGGAGCGAGGAGCAACCACGGAGTGTGCGGGTCGTCCTGCTCGCGCTGATGATCACCATGATGCTCGCGATGCTCGACAACATGATCGTGGGCACGGCGATGCCGACGATCGTGGGCGAGCTCGGCGGGCTCGATCACCTGTCGTGGGTGGTGACCGCGTACACGCTCGCGACCGCCGCCTCCACCCCGCTGTGGGGCAAGCTCGGCGACATGTACGGGCGCAAGGGCATCTTCATGACGTCCATAGCGATCTTCCTGATCGGTTCTGCGCTGAGCGGCATGGCCCAGAACATGGGCGAGCTCATCGGTTTCCGTGCCGTTCAGGGCCTCGGCGCCGGTGGTCTCATGACCGGCGTCATGGCCATCATCGGCGATCTGATCCCGCCGCGGGAGCGCGGCAAGTACCAGGGCATGATCGCCGGTGTCATGGCGCTCGCGATGATCGGCGGACCGCTGGTCGGCGGCACCATCACCGACCACTGGGGCTGGCGCTGGACGTTCTACATCAACCTGCCGCTCGGCATAGTCGCCCTGCTCGCCATCAGCGCCGTACTGCACCTGCCCAAGAAGCGCTCCCAGTCCCGCATCGACTACCTCGGCGCCGCGCTGCTGACCCTCGGCATCACCTCGATCGTGCTGGTCACCACCTGGGGCGGGTCCCAGTACGCCTGGACCTCCGCACGGATCATGGAGCTGATCGGGATCGGCGTGGCCGCGCTCGTAGGGTTCGTTTTCTGGCAGACCAAGGCCGCCGAGCCGGTCGTGCCGCTGCACATCTTCCGCAGCCGCAACTTCTCGCTGATGGCGACGATCGGGTTCATCACCGGGTTCGTGATGTACGGCGGGATCCTGTTCCTGCCGCTGTACCAGCAGTCGGTGCAGGGCGCGTCCGCGACCAACTCCGGGCTGCTGCTCCTGCCGATGCTCGGTGCCATGCTCGTCGTCTCGATGATCGCGGGCCGGGTCACCACCAACAGTGGACGCTACAAGGCCTTCCCGCTCGTCGGCACCCCGCTGATGATCGCGGGCCTGTACCTGCTCTCTCGGATGGACATCCATACGACCCGGCTCACCTCGGGCGTGTACATGGCGGTCCTGGGTGCCGGAATGGGCTGCCTGATGCAGATCACCATGCTGGTGGCGCAGAACAGTGTGGAGATGAAGGACATGGGCGTCGCCTCGTCGACCTCCACCCTCTCCCGCACGCTCGGCGGCTCGTTCGGCGTCGCGATCATGGGCGCGCTGTTCAACGACCGGGTGAAGCACGTGATGGCCGAGCGAGCGGGCGCGCTGGGGTCGAAGATCACCGAGCAGTCCACGCAGCTGGACGCGGCGGGCCTGAAGAAGCTGCCGCCGCCGGCCCGGGAGGCCTACCAGTACGCGGTGTCGTCGGGCACGCACTCCGCCTTCCTGCTCGGTTCGGTGGTGGCCGTGGCGGCGCTGGTGGCCGCGGTGTTCGTGAAGGAGGTTCCGCTGCGGGGGGCGGGGCCGGACAAGCAGACCGGGGATGCGGCCGGGGACGCCGTGGATGCGCAGCCGACGATTGCAGAGGCCGTCTGACTCGCGTCGCCCTCGGTCCGAAGACCCCCGGCGTTGTCCGCCCCGGGGGTCTTCGCCTCGAACGCCCGACAGGCCGGCAGGGCGTTGTCAGTCCTGCGTGGCACCATCGACCGCGTGGACAAGATGCGGCAGCTCCGCCTCGCCAAGGACGCGATGGATCGGGACTGGGCCGATCCCGACCTCGACCTCGGTGCCGTGGCCGCGCACGCGGGATACTCGCGGTATCACTTCATACGGGCCTTCAAGGCGGCGTACGGCGAGACACCCGGCCAGTATCTGACGCACCGGCGGATCGAGCGGGCCGAGGAGATGCTGCGCACGGCGAACCTGACCGTGACCGAGATCTGCCACCTCGTGGGCTTCAGCAGCGTCGGTACGTTCTCCGCCCGGTTCAAGGCCTGGACCGGTCTGACCCCCAGCGAGTACCGGGCCAAGCACGTGGGGCGGGGCGCCGCGCTCATCCCCGGGTGCTACGCGATGCTGTGGGCCGGTGGATTCCGCCCGCGCAATTCCGGAGAAGCGGGTTGACGCCTGCCGCGCCTACCGTGGCAGCGCAGGCAACACCCCCACCGCACCCGGGAGAACGCCATGATCAAAGGGCTCGCCATCACGACCGTCTGGGTCCTCGACCAGGACCGGGCCAAGGAGTTCTACACGCAGAAGCTCGGTCTCGAGGTCCGTACGGACATGACCATGGGTGACGGCGGCATGCGCTGGCTCACCGTGGGCGCCCCGGACCAGCCCGACGTCGAGCTGACGCTGATGGTGCCCGGCCCGCCCGCGATGGACCCCGAGTCCGCCGAGATGATGAAGAAGCTCGTGGCCAAGGGGGCCCTCGGCGTCGGCGTGCTGGCCACCGACGACATCCACGGCGACTACAAGCGGCTCAAGGACCGCGGCGTCGAGTTCCTCCAGGAGCCGCAGGAGCGCCCGTACGGCATCGAGGCGCTGTTCCGCGACGACTCCGGCAACTGGTTCTCCTTCACCCAGCGGCGGGAGGGCGGTCTCGACCCGGACAAGGACTGGAGCTAGCGGGACCGGGGCGCCAGTGCCGACAGGCAACGTTTGCCCGTCAAGGAGCGGCGTCCGGTGCGGCGAGAGGGCGTGCCGGGCGTCGCGACGGGGCAAACGTCGCCTGCCGCGGGACTAGTCGGCGACTTCGCACATGGGGGTATCAGGTCTCCAGCCA